>JABMNS010000041.1 GCA_013204445.1 Sphingomonadales bacterium | reverse complement strand
GCCCTCTTTCAGGTTGCGAATGGTCGGATCGACAGTCTGTGTCTGACCGTCACGGCCATATTTGGCCCAGATCGAACTATGCCGCGGTTCGCGGTCATTGGCATAGACCACGTGGCAGCCGGCGCAGCCGGACTGGCGATAGTCGCCCGGCTGGTCATTGGTGCCCATGAACCACATGAATGGATCATTGAGTCGGGTCTTGTGGATATTGAGCACCGGAATGGCGACGCGGAGGCCGGTTCCCGGGCCGCGATTGGATTGTTTGAGATCAGGGCGTCCGGGCTCTTCCAGCCGCTGGATGATGCCGCCGATATTAGGCAGTCCGATTTCCGGGAACTGGGTGTTGATATTGCGTCCGCCGCGCTCGAATACACGGAAAATATCGCCCGGTGGGACAGTGTGCCAGGTTGGCAAGGGATAAAGAATCGGAAGTGCGCCGCGTTTTTTCTCGGCGTCGGTTACCGTGCCGTGCGGATTGCCTGGCGACTTGATCGTCGCAGCTTCACCCGTCCGGGTGTAGGCCTCGCCAAACACATAATTTTTGAATGGTACAATGCCGTTGTTATAAGCGGCACCTCCCCAGAGCATGGCACCGGTTGCCATCAGCGATCGTTCCGAAGCCTCGATTATATCCATATGGCAGGCACCGCAGGATTCGCGCGCGACCCGATAGTCCGACGGATTTACAAAGCGCACAAACTCCGGCGATTCCTTGTTCAGTAGTCCATAGCTGCGCTTTGGATTGGCGGAAGTGGGCCAATGCCAGCTTTCCGGATATTTGGGCAGAACGTGCGCTTTTGTTAGCGCATCCATATAGGCGAGGCTATTCTTGCCCCATTTGTTGTCACCGACAACCGAAGCGTCGCCACCGTGACAATCCACGCAGCCCAAAACCACTGCAGGAGTTTCATGCATGGTCTTTTGGTCGCTGTCCGTGTGGCAGGTCTGACAACCGCTACTTTTAGATTGCGCCTCGTCCCAGGTCTGATTTTGAGGGGCAGGGGGGGTAAAGCTATATTCGACTTTCTGAGGTTTTTCTTGGCCTGCGGCAAGCAATAATGATGCTGGTGCAAGGGTCAGAGCCAAGGCCCCCAATCCTGCGAGGAATAATTTGCTATTGCTGGTCATGATGTTCCGCCAGCGCATCAGAATGCCAATATTGCATTGAGCAATATCGAATAGTGGAAGTCCCGCTTGTCTGTCTGATCGAACAAATCGTTGAATCCTTTTCCGGGTATCAAAGCCGCGCCGGACAAGCGGAATACCATATTTTGCGTTGATTTCGGACGGTAGATCGCAGCTAGAGACAGATCCCAACCGATATCCCTGGGAATTGAACCTTCTACCCGCAATGCTTCAAGGCTCTCCGTCTTGTGGAACCAGAGATGATTGGCATTGCCGGAAAGCCTGAACGCAGGGGTCAGATCGGCATCGACGCCAACGCCAGCTAATATCGTACCCGGATTGTTGAAATTGCTTTGCCCCTGTTCCTTGGAGGAACGAAGGGAATTGAGAATGCCATTGCGGCCATTGATCGAAATCACCCTTCCGCCGCCTGCGAACGGGATAGTCTGGCGGATCCAGTAGCTCGTATCCGCTCCGGCGAAAATCGGGTTCTCGAATATCGCATCAAAACCTGTTTCGGTATTGTTATAAGGATTGCCGTCTCCGCTGGCGAACAGGCCGGAGGCGCGGAAGCGCAGGAAGTCGACATCATAGCTGGCTTCCACAGCGCCAAAATAGGCGGCGATTTTTGTTGGTTCGCTGGTGAAGAAGCTGTTCCGGTCCTCGCCAAAGGCCCCGTAAACCTGGCCGGTAAGATTGATCCGCCCTATCCGGCCATCAAAGGCATAGCCAGGATAAACGACATCATAGGCGCGGCCCCGGAGGTCGCCAAGCAGCGCCGGGCGGACCGGAAAGCCATTGTCATCAATCTCTATATCCGACTTTTCGCGATTCATATTATAGGTCAGGCTGAACTGGCTGGTCAGGCCGACGAAGGGCAAATCCTGCCTGAAGAGATTGGCGAAGAAAATATAGCTTTCGCGCGGGGTCTGGGTGATATCGTTGAGACCGGAATTGGTGTCTTTTTCCAGCTGGACAAAGGCCCCGAAATTATATTGGATCCGATTGTTGTCGCGGGTACCGAACAGGCGGACGCCAAGCTGGTTGTCCTGAAACAGAAACCCACGGAAATCCGCTTGCATCGGCTGGATACCGATACGGAAGCTGTCAAAATCATAGCGCGCCGACGTGTTGCGGATATGATAATCGAAAAATGCCTCTTGCACGCCGACAAACCAGTCGGTGCGGTGCGAAGATTTAGACGGCTCGACGAACAAGACACGGCGCTCAGGCACATTTACATGATTGACCTGGGTCGCCAATGTCAGGCGATATTCCACATCAGGCGGCTTGTAAGCGGTTGATCCCTTGATCAGGGCAAAGCCAGTGATGAACGTCTGGGCATAGACTTCCGAACCGGATCGTCCGAACACATCGATGCTGTTCGAGCGTTCCGTGGTTTGGACGCCGACAGGAATAGGAAAACTGCGAGGCTCGATCACCGTATCCGAAATCACATTGGCAACAAAGAACCAGTCATCGCCTTTCAGGAACCCCGGCTTTTTGTCGGCCGGGATCGGCTTGTCACCCTTGAGAACGTTTTGATTGTAGGGATTGAGCGTGCTGTGGCAATTGTTCCGTAAGGCTCCAAACAAAGTATAGATCGATTCATCGCCGCCCTTGGTCGGGCAAAGACTCTGCATGATACGCCAGCGATCGGGGACCGGAAATTCATCGGTCGGAAAGGCTTCGGGCGGCGGCGCACGGACCGCGCCCGGATTATTCTGGGTCACCGGATCCGGCAATTCTTTCTGTACACCTGGCCGACGCCGGCCATCGATCAGGGCGTCATCGGCTGTCAGGCTATCAACGTCCATTTCCAGTTGACCCGGCGTTTCGGATTGCTCCGGACTGGAAGAATTGGAAGCATCTTCTAGCACCTGTCGATCAACTGCTTCTTTTCGGCTCTCTTCCGCCTTTTCTGCGTCCAGATCTGGTCCGCCCATGCCCGTTTGTATTCCAAAATCGACAGATATTGAGCTTATCCAGTCGAATCTCTCCCCTGCGAGCCGGGCCGTCAGAGACGATTCCATCTGCTCGACAGAGGCTCGCTGCGCCTCCAACTGCTCAGCCTGCCCGGACATCACCGCCAAGATCGGCACAAAGGAGGCTGAGAGTCCCGCCATCTGTCCTACAGTCCCTCGCAAACATTTTGTTCATTGCTGTCAAGGAACGGCGCAAAGGGGCAGCTCACATAACGGAGCCGGACATTGGCATTGCCAAGATCGACAACGACATTGTCGGCCCGGATTGCTTTGGGGGCGTTGCCGATGCCGCCAACGCGCTTGCCGGCGTTGTTAAGTCCGAGGAAGCTGGCCATATCGTCCTGATCAATGCCATCGCCTGAGACACCGACACCGCCGATGAGTTTATCACCGCGATAGATCGGCACGCTGCCCGGGAAAATCTGTATACCGTTGGCAAGGCGAATCTGTCCGCCGGTTCCTGCTATCGCCGGCAATTGCGTGCAACGCTGATCTGAATCGGCGCTGGCGCCTTTGGACCGGACAAATGCGACATGGGTCACAATATTGGGCAAGACCAGATCAAGCTGCAAGCCCACCGCGAACGGGCTAAATTTTGCCGACTGCCCTACTGATAGCGGCCCGGGAGGACGCCCGATCTCGCCATCCGGAAAATAGGGCCGGGAAAGATTGCCACCCGAACGATCGGCAAAGGCCACCGTACCGGTCAAAGCATTGGGGTCGCCGAGAAAATTGCGTACACGCTGAACATAGGCTGGCACGTTGGCGAAGGGTGGAGACGCTGGCGTGCGGAACACCGGCGTGGCCAGCAATTGCTGGGCCGGGACCGCACTAGAAAAAAATGTCGCCGTTCGCGCCTTTTGTAGCGATACATCGGTGCCAAAAATCGGGCCGTCCGGTGTCCGCACGATGCCCAATATCTGGCCATGGGTATCTACTACGCTCACGGTTGCCTGCATCCGGCTGTCCAGCGGTTGGCGAATTTGCGCTCTTGCCCGGCTAAAAATGATGAATGCTTCTTCCAGAATCGCGCGCACTTCCAAGGCTGTCAGTGGAGTCGTTACCGCCGCTGCATCAGTACCGCCGCGAATAGGATAGCGATTGGCGCCAGTTCCGTCTGTTAGCACGAAGGCATCACGATTTTTGAATTCCACTGTGGTCGATGCCCGGATGCCGGATGCTTCGGTACCATAAGCGGTGCCGGCGATGATTGGACCAAGGGTATAGCCTTCAACCGCCACAAGATCGCCGATGATTGTGTTTATAGCGGCAAAATTGCTTCGCAGCGGTGACAGGTCAGAGACTACCATATCGCTAAACCGCAAGGATGTGCCATCAACCGATATCCGATTGGCTGTAATCGATTGTGGCGGCGCAAAACCCTGTATTCCGGCAAGGGCGATGGCTTCCTCGTCATTGTTCTCGATATCGAGAATATTGGGGTCAAAAGCATAATCCCCATCGCCCATGACACCGATGCCGCCGACGACGACGCCATCTTTATACAGGGGGAAGCCGCCGGGATCGGCGGATAGCCCGAGCGGTGACCTTTTCGGACCGATCAGCGATCCGACGCCGCCCATGGATTTGAAACGCTGGGACAGATCCGAGCAAGGCAGTTGGCTAAACTGGACACCGAATAGCGGCCCGCTTTCCAGGCCGACGGTGGTCGGTGCCGGCGGGAAATGTTCCTGGGCGATCTGACTGGCTGTCCGGGAAGAAAAAGCGTTGCCGCCGCTAGACAGATAGGCTCCGGTCAATGCCTTGGCGATAGCCGCTGCGGCAGCCGGGACCTCCTGACCTTGTAGTCCGATTGCATTTTCCGGACTCGCCAAGCCGCCGATCTGCCTGTTGCTGATCGTGACCTCGGTTGATTTGTTGTTCGAATCTTTCATGTCGAATACGGCGAGCACATTGCCGACCCGATCGACCACGGCGATCACCGATGGCAGATTGCGGGCCTGTGCTTCACCGACCGCCTGAGCAATGATCGTTTGCACATCGGTCGCCGTCAAAGCGCGCTGCGCCGGTGCCGTAAACAAGCCGCCCATTCCCGTTGGCGGCGGAACAGGCGCCGGGGACGGAGCAGGCGAGGGCGTCCCGCCAAAATCATTGCTGCCACCACCACCGCCACAAGATGCCAGTACCAGCGCCGCAGCGGAAATGGCAGAGGTCATATAGGGTTTGCGCATCATCAGATCCTCTATCTGAGCGACCGGATCGTGCGTACGGCGCTACCCAGCGCCCGTCGAAACTTCTGCGGTTCATAGCCATTGGGCTCGTCGACGGCAGCATAAGCGATATTGATCTGTCCGCGCAGGCTGGCGGCTGCGGATTCGCCGACCTGACCGCTATTGACCAATCCATTGAGCAATGTGTCGATAGCCATGACCGCCTGCACGCTGCCCTCATAATCGGTGAAGCGCGGCGATATAGCCTGGCCGGCGATGGTTTCCATGATCTGGAACGTCTGGTCCCTGCCAAAGCTGGCGCGGGAGAAACGATCTGCGAGCTGCGTCGCATATTGCCGCAAGCGGGCTGCCTCTTCGACCGCAGGGTCGCGGCCCTGCGCCATTGCGGCATGAAACGCTTTGGAACGGCTGTCGAATTCACCTGCAATGTCGGGCGCCGCCACTTTGATCGCGGCGCTGAGCATGATCATATTCTCATCATTATACGGCGGCATGCCTGCGGGGATTGGCCGTCCGGGATTGTTGACCGATGTCGGGCGAGCGGAAGGGTCGTCATAGATCCGACGGTGACAGCTTTGGCAGTCGTAAAAATAAAATTCGGGGAAAATACCTTCGGTGGCGAGGGCCGGTTTGCTGAACAGATTCAGTGAACGTTCCAGCGCCATGGCCTGTCCCACAGCCCAGAATTGGACGCTGTTGGCTCGGCCCTTACGGCGGACATAATCGACATCCTCATCATGATGTTGCTGCAGCGTGGAAAACAGATCCATTTCGAATGAAATACGCGGATGACCGGCAGCCATGATCCGATGATCAACAAATTGACCCTTTTTGGCGCTGCCGAAATGACAATCGAGACAGACGCTGGCGCGGGCCTTGGGATTATCCAGTGGCACCAGTCCTTGAGAAACATTGCGGGCATGGCTGGCGCCCACGGCATAATGACTGGACAGCCAGCCGGAGGATGCGCCGTGGCAGGATTCGCAGCCAACGCCGTCATTCAGTTGAAATCTCGGGCCCTTGCTTGCTGCTGCTGTACTGTGACAACCGAGGCATTCGGATGCGGAGGCCGCATCCTTGATACCTAGGCGCTTGGCTATCGCGATGCTGCGCGGTTCGCGCAGGACACGGAAAGCGCGGCTATGCGCGCCACCGGGTGTCGATTCTTCCTGCCAGCGCATGATTTCGTCCTGTCGGACAATTTTGCCATCGGCTTCCTGTCGCCCGTGGCAGGTCGATCCACCACAGGTTGCCACACCCATAGAGGTGCCGCTGGCAACATCTGTGGCCGCCTCTAATGAAGCCGTGCTTGCCATAGTCGAGATGAACAACGCCATTCCGAGCAATGACGAACAGAATAGGCTAGCGGCCAATACTGACCAGCCAGGTACCCACGAAACTTTTTTCTTCGTTTGCATCGTTGCCCATTCCGGTTTTGAAACCGGTCCCCATATCCAGCACGACGCGACCCCTGCCGTTTACTATAAAGATCAGCTTACCTATCCCTCATCTGCTGTTCAATGCAACCAAAAATAGACCAATTTCTTATATTTTTTAGGGCCTTGCTGGTTGAATCGTGCCGCAACGGAAGCACAGTGGCGTGCATCGAAAGCGGTCACCGACCCTTGCCTTTGGCGCTATGTACTTGATTCTTCGGGATGTAGACGGTTTGTAATTTGGATTGCGCTCGGAAACGCTTTGTCGGGATAATCTCCAGCGCGGAGACCGGGAAGATGCGGCGGCGGCGAACCTGTCTGATTTGTCGAAGGGCACAGCCAGGGTACATCGCCGTCATAAGATTATCGATCGGCGCATTGATCCTACGCGCAAGTAAAATCCTTTTTCTCCGTCCTGTCGTCCGAAAGATTAGCCAGGCTTGCGCCGAATCACCAGATTGCGGATTTCGGTCATGTCTTCCATCGCAAATCTTATGCCTTCGCGGCCCAGGCCACTGTCCTTGACACCGCCATAAGGCATATTATCGACCCTATAGGACGGCACATCATTGATCACGACACCGCCGACATCGAGATGATCCCAAGCATCAAGCGTCTTGAACAAATCACGCGTGAAAATGCCTGCCTGCAGGCCGAACTTGCTATCATTTACTTCATCTAGCGCCGCGCCGAAATCGCTGAATTTGGAGAGCAATGCGAGCGGGCCGAAGGCTTCTTCGCGATAGGCATCCGCAGCGGTGTCGACATTCTCCAGCAGTGTGGCCTCCAGCATATTGCCCTTGCGATTGCCGCCACATAGGAGCTTTGCGCCACCGGCCACAGCGCTTTCGATCCAGCCATGCAGGCGAGTTGCTTCGCCTTCGGAAATCATCGGACCAATGAAGGTTTCTCGTTTCTTAGGATCGCCGGAGATCAGTGTTTTGGTCTTGGCAACCAGCATGTCCTTGAACGTGTCGTATACGCTCTCATGAATGATGATCCGCTGCACGCCGATGCAGCTTTGGCCAGATTGATAGAATGCGCCAAAGATAATCCGTTCGAGTGCGTCGTCGAGATCGGCATCGGAATCGACAATGACGGCTGCATTCCCGCCGAGTTCCAAAATAACCGGTTTCTTGCCAGCCTTCGCCTTCAGATCCCAGCCGACGCCCGGTGACCCGGTGAATGACAGCAATTTCAACCGTTCATCAACAGTGAATAGATCCGCGCCATCGCGGCTGGCGGGTAAGATCGAGAAGGCACCTTTTGGCAGATTTGTCTCGGCAAGAACTTCACCCATGATGATCGCACCCAGCGGCGTTTTGCTGGCCGGTTTCATCACGAAAGGACAACCCACGGCGATGGCCGGCGCAATTTTATGCGCTGCCAGATTGAGCGGGAAGTTAAACGGCGAAATGAAACTGCACGGACCGATCGGAACGCGTTTCCACATACCGATATAGCCCTTGGCCCGTTCGGCAATATCCAGCGGCTGCAATTCACCATAGTTACGAACAGATTCTTCGGCGGCGATACGGAATGTATCAATCAGACGTCCGACCTCACCTTCCGCATCCTTGATCGGCTTACCGGCTTCGACGCACAGGGAATAGGCGAGTTCATCGAACCGCTCCTTGAACCGGTCAACACAATGCTGCAGCACATTCTGCCGTTCGTAACTCGCCATTCTAGCCATGGGTTCAGTGGCAGCAACAGCCCCTGCAATGGCTTCTTCGATCACATCAGGTGTCGCCAATGCCGTCCGGAAGGCGACTTCATTGGTATATTTGTCGGTGACCTCCAGGTCGGTGTTGGGCTGCACCGCTTCATTGTTGAGATAAAGCGGATAGACGTCTTTTAATTTGGTCATAGCGGCCTTACTCACACCTTCGCGCTGAGTTCCTTGATCTCGTGATTCAAAATGCGATCATTGTCAGAATAGTCGATCGGACAATCGATCAGATGGACGCCTTCCGTGTTGAGGCATTTGTCGATTGTTTCCACCAAATTCTTGGCGCTGCTGATCCGGTAGCCATTGGCACCATAAGCTTCGGCATATTTGACAAAATCGGGATTGCCATAGGTCAGGCCCCAGTCCTTGAAGCCCATGTTCGCCTGTTTCCAGCGAATCATGCCGTAGCTGCTGTCGTTCAGCACCAGCACGGTGATGTTAAGTTTCAGCCGGACGGCGGTTTCCATTTCCTGGCTGTTCATCATGAAGCCACCATCGCCGCAAATCGCCATTACCTTGCGATCAGGATAGACCATCGCTGAGGCCATGGCAGAGGGCAGACCGGCGCCCATCGTCGCCAACGCATTGTCGAGCAATACCGTATTTGCCTGCCGCGCTTTGTAATTGCGGGCGAACCAGATTTTATAGACGCCATTGTCGAGGCAGATGATGCCGTCGGCTGGCATCGCTTCGCGCACAACCTTCACTAAATGGGGTGGGTAGATTGGGCAACGCATATCGTCATCCATCGAATCCGTATGCTCTTCCTCGGCTCTGCGCGCCTTGTACATCG
>JABMNS010000361.1 GCA_013204445.1 Sphingomonadales bacterium | reverse complement strand
GTGACCGGAAGTATCCGATTGCTTCCGTTTGGCACCGACAGAACCACGACAGAAACCGCCATCGCGAAGCAACTGGGAGCAGTTGCCAACCGTTCATCGAATGAAGAATGTGGCGCCGGACCGATGGAGTTTAGCAATTTTGGTAATTTCATCGCCAATTTTCAGGAAGATCTGTTCGTTGGATGGGATCTGCGTGACGGCAACAAGAAGGCGGCGCTCACCACTATGAGCGGCGTCGGCATCGGGATGACACGAAGCGAATTGGCGGAATCGGTGGCATTTGATATTTATGAAGACAGTACAATCGGCACAGAATTCCAAACCGGCGGCGATGGACCCGGCGGGTTCTCCGGCCTGTTTGATGGTGACGCGCCGGACGCCAGAGTTACAAATTTGTGGGCGGGAACCAACTGCATTTTCCGCTAAACGGGCTGCCAGGAAATAATAGGCCCGAGAGCAGGGTCCCTGTTTTTTCTTGTCCAGTTGTTTATGTCAGTCTTTCAAAGCCCGGCCGCGAGCGATAACCGCCAGCCGCCGTTGTTCGACTTCTTCCGCTGTCACATTGGCATTCCAGGCGTCGGTTGTCTGCTTTTCCAGCGCCATCGCCTCTTTGAAATTGCGGTCATAGCCGTCGAAGATCAGCTGCTTGAAGGCTTTTAGAAATTCGGGATCGATACTGGCCATATCCTTGGCCAAGGCGCGAGCCTTGGGCATCAGATCATCTGGGGCATAGACATGGTTGACCAGACCCCAGTCGCAAGCGGTCTGGGCATCGAGAAACTGACCGGTAAAGCTGAGTTCGCAGGCGCGGGACAGGCCGATGAAGCGCGACAGTTTCTGCGACAGGCCCCAGCCGGGAATGATCCCGACCCGGGCGTGGGTGTCGGCAAAGCGGGCATTGGTCGAGGCGATGCGGACATCACAGGCCAAAGCCAGTTCAAAGCCGCCGGTGATCGCGACACCGTTGATTGCACCAATGACCGGCATGTTCAGCGATTCCAGCGCCCGGCAGGGATTGCGCGCAGGGTTCTGGTCGGTCGCTGCACCGAGCCCCTGTTCACCCAGTTCCTTGAGGTCGAGGCCCGCGGTAAACGCCCGCTCACCAGCGCCCGTGACGATGACGGCACGAATATCCTGATCTTGGGAAATATCCTGACAGGCTGCAAATAATTCGCCTCTCAGCGGATGGGACAGCGCGTTCATTGCTTCCGGACGATTGAGCGTGATTGTGGCAATAGCGTCCGATTTTTCCAGCAATATCAGAGCCATCAGTCGTCATCTCCCGCTTCATATTTTTCGGCGATCTGTGCGCCCATCGCGCCGGTGATTGCGAAACATTGTTCGGGATCGCTCTGGCGCAATGTGGCGATCATCATCTCCGGTCCTTCGGCGATGATCAGTTCGGGCACATTGTTGGAAACGGCTTCGAGGATTTGCCGCGCGCATTCGGCGGGTTCCATGCCATTGTCGATCACGGCGTCCGACTTGCCCCGGCTGTCACCATCCTTGGTCAACGCATTGCGCGAAACATTGGTGCGGATCGAGCCAGGCAGGATATTGGTGACATGGACATTGTGCAGTTTTTCGGTCTCGGCGCGCAATGCATCCATATAGCCGATCAGTCCGTGCTTGGCGGCGCAATAAGCGGTGCGCAGAGGCACGCCGACCCGGCCAGCGACCGAGCTGATTCCGACAATATGGCCGCCGCCTGCCGCGATCATGTGCGGCAGCAATAGCTGGGTCAGCCAGATCGGGGCGAGCAGATCGACATTGATGATCTTGTGATGCACATCGGGATGGGTGTCGAGCGCCAGACTGCGCTGGCTGATGCCCGCGTTGTTCACCAATATGTCGACTCGGCCCTTCCAGTTGCGCGCTTCTTCGATCTTTGCCGGCAAGACATCATAGTCGGTCGTTTCAAACGGCAGGATCAAACTGTCGGTTGCGAGACTGGCGGCCACTTGCTCGAGCGCCTCAGAACGGCGACCCGACAGGATGATATGCGCACCGGCCGCAGCGAAGGCCTTGGCCAAAGCTTCGCCAATTCCCGAAGAAGCGCCAGTGATCCAGACAATCTTGCCGCTGAAACTGTTGGTCATTATTCCACCTTGCTATGCTTGGGCGCATCGTCGCCCAGATCTTCAAACCAGGCTTCCACTTCACCGTTCAGTTTGATCAGCAGTGGATTGCCCTTGCGATCCATGGTCTTTCCAACCTGCACCTTCACCCATCCTTCGGAAATGCAATATTCCTCGATATTATGCTTACGTGCGTCGCGAAAATTAATGCCGATGCCGCGGGTCAGCAAGTCACCCCCATAATGCGGGCTGCGCGGATTGATGGCGAGATGGTCTGGCGGAACATCCGGTCCGGATGCTGCTGAATTGGCCTGATCGGGTTGATGGTCTTCGCTCATATCTATATATTGCTCCAGTCTGTTCGTGGCGCTTTGCCACAAACAGCCTGAGAATCAAGTGATGAACGCTATCGGGATCAGCAGTGACTAGCTAAAAGTCTATCCGATATGGTCAGCTATCTTCGGATCGGGACCAAATCGATTGTCGCCGCGGGTTCCGTCGAGGCACATGAATATAAAAACGATCAATCCGCCGAGAAACGGAATAAAATTCAACAGAACCAACC
>JABMNS010000360.1 GCA_013204445.1 Sphingomonadales bacterium | reverse complement strand
TGATTGGTCTGACTCAGGCGCTAACGCTGGCTACCCATGGATTGCGGGTCGCGATCATCGACCGTGTCGAACCGGCCGACCTTACTAATCCGCAAAATGATGCCCGGGTTTCAGCGATCAATAGCGCCAGCTGGAATATGTTTGATGCTATCGGTCTGGCCGGGAAACTGCGACCGCATGGTTGTGATATCGAGAAGATATTGATCAACGATGGACTAAAACCCGGGACATTGGATTTTGTGCCCGGGGATGGCGAGGGGCCGATGGGCATCATGGTCGAAAATGCGTTACTTCGCCGGCTGTTGTTTGAAGCGGTTCGGGCCCATAAGGGCATTGCGCTGCACCTGTCGGCACAAATCGCTTCCTGTGATCGCAAAGAACATCTGGTCGATATATTGCTCGACAATGGCCAACGGCTATCTGCTCCGCTGCTGATTGCGGCCGATGGCCGGGGTAGCCGGATGCGCGAGGAAGCCGGAATCATCATGGCGCACTGGCAATATGATCATAGCGCGATTGTCTGCAAGATCGCACACGAAAAGCCCCATGGTAACACCGCCTATGAGCTGTTTTTTCCTTCCGGTCCCTTTGCCATCCTGCCGATGCTCGATGACGAGGACGGCAAACACCGCTCGGCGGTTGTGTGGACGGTCTCGAGAAAAGACGGCCCCGCATATGCAAAGATCAACCAGCGCGCCTTTGTTGCCGAAATGATGAAGAAAACCGGTGGCTTTCTCGGCGCAATCGAGCTGCTCACCGACCGCTCGACCTATCCTCTGGGTTTTCACCATAGTTCCCATCTGACCGCCGACCGGCTGGTGCTGATCGGCGATGCCGGCCATGGCATCCATCCGATCGCCGGGCAGGGACTCAACCTGGGCTTGCGCGACGTCGCGGCGCTGACCGAATGTCTGGTCGAAGGGGCACGAACCGGCCTTGATCTTGGCGATTCACAAATATTGGCGCGCTACGATCGCTGGCGGAGCCTCGACAATATGATGGTGTCGGCTGCGACCGATCTGCTGACTCGCCTGTTTGGCCTGCCGGGCGAAACCTCCTCGGCAATCCGGCGCATGGGCATCGGGTTGGTCCAGCGGATACCGCCGCTCAAGGCGCAATTCATGGCCGAGGCAAAAGGCGAGACCGGCGATCTGCCCAAATTGCTCAAGGGTGAGATGGTCTAGGTCAGGGCCTAGCGCGAGCCCTGGCCGTCATCGATCTTGATTACGGTTCCGGTCACTGCATCCGACGAAGGGGACGCCAGAAACAGCAGCGTGCTGTCCATCTGTTCGGGTTGACCAAGCCGTTTGCGCGGAAAATGTACCGAAAAATCGCCAGCACGCTCAATCATGCCATCGGCCATGTCGGTGGCGAACAGGCCCGGCGCAATGCCATTTACATTGATATGAAATTTTGACCATTCGACTGCCAGCGTTTCGGTGACACGAACCACACCAGCCTTGGTTATTGAATAGAGGGCGGCCCCGCCACCGCTATAGCTTGTCGCTGCGATAGACGCGACATTGACTATTCGTCCGGGCATTTTTTGGGCGATCAGCGGACGGGCAAACTCGTTCGACAAGATGAACACGCTGCGCAGATTTGTATCCAGAACATCATCGATCAGGTCCATCGACATCCGGGTGGCATGTTCGGCATCGACGATCCCGGCGTTGTTCACGAGTATATCTGGCTGGCCCAAAGCTTCCGTCACGGCTGGAATGATCGCCTGCAGCTGGGCCGCATCGCGCACATCCAGCGCAAAGGCTAGGGCCGTGCCGCCATCAGCGGTGATTTCATCGACCAGATCGTCGAGCTTATCCTTGCGGCGAGCGGTGCAGGCGACCTTTGCCCCGCAGGCCGCCAGCACCTTGGCGAAGCGGCGCCCCAATCCGGCGGATGCACCGGTCACGATGGCGGTCCGTCCTGTGAGATCGATAGAAAAATTGACTGTGGTCATGTCCGGGCATCCTCTGCAAATTTTTGCCGGGGATGCCCGGAATGATCGGCCTAACGCAAGCGCTAATTTAGTGTCTCACCTTGGGAGTAAACCCACCAGCTTCTAGCTGGTAGAAGGCTTCAGCCGTTATTGTTTGCTCAGCACTATCCTCCAGAAAATGAC
>JABMNS010000040.1 GCA_013204445.1 Sphingomonadales bacterium | reverse complement strand
CATCCATATGGCGGAACTAGCCTCGATCATCGCCAGCGAAAAACCGAACCTGACCAGCGCCGAGATGGTCGCCGGTCTCGCCAAACAGGATGTGCCGGCAGCAGCCTGTCTGTCGCTTGAGGATTTGCCCGCCAATCAACAGGTCCTGGCGATGAGCATATTTGAACAGACCGAGCATCCGCTATTGGGCTTGGTTCAGCATGTCACGCCGCCAGCTCGCTTTGGCGGCAGAAAGCTGGCGCCCTGCGGTCCCAGTCCGGCGCTAGGTGAACATAGCGCGGAGATTCTCGCCGAACTCGCCGCCCACCCGCAGCCATAGATCGCTTCAATCGATCCTGCGCATTTCCATCGGGTTGCGTAGTTCTGCAATCCGGCTATTCTCTGAAAAAATAAGGAGAGAATCGCATGACATGGCAGATGGCCGATATCTGGGAAAATATTGCCCAAGCAATACCCGACAAGCCCGCGATCGTTGATGGCGACAAACGCTACAGCTGGGCCGAATATGAAAATCGGGCCGCCCGGGTCGCACAGGTACTAACCGACCACGGCCTCAAACCCGGCGCGAAACTCTCGATCTATTCCTATAATGCGGCGGAATATATGGAGACCCAATTCGGTGCCTTCAAAGCGCGTATCTGCCCGGTCAATGTCAATTACCGCTATCTTGAGGCGGAATTAACCCATGTGATAAACAATAGCGACAGCGAAGCGCTGGTCTTCCAGGCTCAATTCGCACCGCGCGTCGCCGCGATTCGCGATCAGCTCGACCAAGTCAAACTCTTCCTCGAAATCGATGATGGATCGGGCGAGCATCTAGACGGCTCGGTACCTTATGAAACGGCACTGCAAAGCGCAGAACCGATGCCGGTGATTGAACGATCGGATGACGATCTTTACATGCTCTATACCGGCGGTACCACCGGCATGCCCAAGGGCGTGATGTATGATCACAAGACTTTTGCCAGCCGATTGCTCGCCAAGGGGTTCGAAATGCGGATGCTGGAACCGCCAGCCGATGCATCCGAATTTGGCCCGCTCGTCCAGCAACTGCAAGCTGCCGGCGCAACTCCTCGCGCCATTCCCGCCTGCCCGCTGATGCACGGCACCGGCATGTGGATTGGCGCGATGATCCCGCATAGCCTAGGCGGCTGTGTGATATTGTTCAACAACAGCCATTTTGACGCCGCCGCGCTCTGGCAACTGGCGGAGGACGAAAGGGCCACAGACATCACGATCGTCGGCGATGTCTTTGCCAAGCCGATGCTAGCCGCGCTGGATGACGCCAAGGCGGCAGGGAAAGTCTTTGATTTAACATCGCTTTTGATGATGGGCTCCTCAGGCGTGATGTGGTCAACCGAAGTGAAGCGCGGCCTTTTGGACCATTTTCCGCATATGGCGATCGTCGACAGCATGGGCTCGACCGAGGGCAGCATGGGCACGGCGATCACGACGGTGGAAAATATCGGAGACGACCAGACCGCGAAATTCGAACTGAACCCTACGACCAGAGTGCTGACCGAGGGCGGCAAGCCGGTGGCCCCCGGCTCCGGCGCAATGGGCCTGATCTGCAACGGCGGAATGGTGCCCCTGGGCTATTATAAGGACGAGGCCAAAAGCGCGGCGACCTTCAAGACATTCGACGGCGTTCGCTATTCGATTCCCGGCGACTTTGCTACCGTCGAAGCGGATGGCTCGATCACCTTGCTCGGCCGCGGCTCCGCCTGCATCAACAGCGGCGGCGAAAAAATCTTCCCCGAAGAAGTCGAAGAAGCACTCAAGACACATGAGTCGGTCTACGACTGTCTGGTCATCGGCCTGCCCGACGACCGCTTTGGCCAAAAGGTTACGGCGGTCCTATCCATGGCGGACGGCGCCCGGTTCGACGAAGCGGCGCTGGCTGAGCATGTCCGCACGAAACTTGCAGCCTATAAAGCACCGCGTACTATAATATTGGTGGACGAAGTACCCCGCGCCGCAAATGGCAAGGCAGGGTATAAGGCGGCCAAGGAAATTGCATTGCAGCGCCTGCAGGTGTCGGCCTAGATTAGGTAGCTGCAACCCGGCGCTAGCCGTCCGGAGCATAGCTTCGCCAGTGCAACTATTGACGGATAGCCTCCATCCACCGCATGAGCGGACGATGATCGTCGAACTCATCCACAACCCAGCCTCCGGCACCTTCAATGAATTCCGGCTGGACGTGCTGTCCCGTGCATTTCAGGCATGCGGCGCGCAAGTGAGGATCGGCCGGACCGAGAAAGATGGGCAGTTCGAGATTTATCCCGATTGCGACCTCGTCTGTGTTTCCGGTGGAGACGGGGCCTTGCGGCTTGTCGTCACATCCATGACCAGGGCAGGATTATCCAGGCCACTGTGCGTGTTTCCAGCCGGCACGGTCAATCTGGTGGCGAAAGAGCTTGGTTATTCCGACGATCCGGAAATATTTGCGCGCGAGATCATGGCGGGTTTTCTTGACAAGGAAACAGCGCGGCTGGAAGCCCCGCTGTTAACAAGCGACGGTCAGCCCTTTGTCGCCTGTATCAGTGCCGGTCCCGATGGACAGGCGGTGGCGCTGCATAGTCCGGCACTCAAGAAGCGCATTGGTGGTGCAGCTTATGCCTGGTCACTGCTGAAGCTGCTCGGTGACTGGCCGGCGCTGCAATTTTCTCTGGCGGTGGAAGCTCCCGACGGAACGATAGTACGACTGACCAGCGGCGCCTTTTACGTCATCAAGGTTCATCATTATGCCGGCAACTGGACGCTTGCACCGGCCGCTAGAATCGGCTCGGAAATATTCCATGTTATTTCACTGACGCGGGCGCAGCGAAGGGATTTTTTCCGCTTCATGGCGATAATAGCCCTTGGCCGAGATCCGGGGCGGTTGGATTTCGTCCGGTCTCTATCGGCCCGTGCTCTTACGATAACAGCGGAAGACGAAATGTCCCGTCAGGCCGCCTTCCAGGTGGATGGAGACATGGTTTCGGCACAGCCGCGCGAAATCAGGATGACCGGCAGAACGGTCACGTATTGCCTGCCACTTCCGGACTGAACAGCCTTTGCTAGACCGCCCGGCAATGGGCCGCGATAAGTTCGACCATCTCCGGCAATTTGCTGGGCGGCAGATCATGCCCCATGCCGTCAACCAGTTCGAAACGTGCGCCTTTGACATTGGCCGCAATATCCCGGCCACAAGCAGACGGAATAAGCGGATCGTCAGCACCGTGGATGACCATGGTCGGCACATTAATCCGATTGGCAACCGGCCGCAAATTTCCAGTATCGATAATGGCCGCCATCTGGCGCTTGGGGCCGGGCGGATAAAAGCCCCGTTCCTGCGCTAGTTTCATCATCGCCCGGCGTTCCTCCGGACGGCTCCGCCCTTCCTCCGATGCGATCAGCGACGAGAAGGCCAGGCCCAATTCCAGGGCCTCATCCGGAGTCCGCGCTTTTGCCCTAGCGGTTTGCATCAGCACCTTGCGCACTTCGGCATTGGCGCCAGGCAGACCCGGACCATTGGTTGAGGACATGATCGGCGTGAAGGAAAGCACCCGAACGCCATGATCCGCGGCTATCAGCTGACCGATCATTCCGCCCATCGACGCGCCAACAATATGCGCCCGGTCAATCTTGAGCGCGTCGAGCACGCCGACGGCATCCCTCGCCATATCGCTCAAATTATAAGGTGCCATTTGACGGTGCGGGAAGAAACGCTTGGCGATCATCTGGCGGATCGGATGCGGCGCCCAAACGCGATCAAATTTGTAGGAAAGACCGACATCACGATTGTCAAAAGTGATGACCCGAAATCCCTTTTCGACCAGGCGGTTGACGAAGTCCATCGGCCAGTAGATCAGCTGTGCTGTATAACCCATGACAAGCAATATGGCGGGATCCTGAGGATTTCCGTGATCTTCGGCTTCAATATTGATGCCATTGGCGATAACTTGCATGGGCTGTTCCTGCTCAACATGGAAACAGGACCAGTAACAGAAAGTGGAGACGTTACAAGAACGGCGGCTCTCTCTAGCTAGGGGGTGCTTCTCAGGTCTGGCCGGTTACTAAGCGTTATCCGCCATATTGGAGTTGCTACCAACCATCACGGTAACCAACCGGGCAACCTGATTGTCCTCATGCACCACCGCGCACGCCGCCAGAATCATCGGCACCCCGATCGCCTGCGCCAACAATCAGAGGCGTATATCCGAGGGAAAGAATAAGCCTTTGCTGCGAGTCACGATTAATTTGAGGATAATGATCTAACTGTTTGAAATACATAGTTTATTTATCTCATAATCCGCACGTTCCAACCACCAGACCTTAGGGGATCACAGCCGATTGAGGCGTTGGCGACAACGGAATACTGAACCACTAACCGGCTGATGCCGGTAGGTTCATGGCTTGGGGCTGAAGCCAGCTTTGTTTGGCTTTGTATGTTTGTCCAAATAATTGAGGATCACTTCGTCTGTGATGTTCCCGCTGGTGGTGGAGAAATAGCCTCGT
>JABMNS010000359.1 GCA_013204445.1 Sphingomonadales bacterium | reverse complement strand
ATCCCCCGCAGAGCAACCCGCAAATCTCGTTCTATGAGAAATCCATCCCGTCTTAAAGATCTCGTCACCATCGTCACAGGGGGCGGTTCCGGCTTTGGCGAAGCCATGTGCGATTCATTCGCCCGAGAAGGTGCGCGTATCGTCGTTGCCGACCTCAACCTCGAAGCAGCCACCCGCGTCGCTTCCGCGCTGTCTGCCTCAGGGCATGATGCAATCGCTTGTCGCGTCGATGTTGCTCATTCCGCCGATATGGCTGCGCTCGTAAAAACCGCTCTTGACCGCTTTGAACGGATCGACGTCATGATCAACAATGCAGGCATGAGTCATCCCAATGGACCCATGCTTGATGTCACCGAGGAATTTTTCGACCGCCTATATGCCGTCAATGTGAAGAGCATTTATCTGTCTGCGGTGCACCTAGTCCCGGTTTTCCGCCGACAGCAAAGCGGTAGCTTCATCAACATTGGTTCGACCGCCGCCGTGCGGCCCCGTCCCGGGCTTACATGGTATAACGGGTCCAAGGGAGCAGTGCTACTTCTCACCAAATCGATGGCCGTAGAACTCGCTCCGGACAACATCCGCGTCAACGCGATCAATCCCGCCATTGCGGAGACCCCGCTCCTTACCACTTTCATGGGTCGGAGCGATACGCCCGAAAACCGGAAGTCTTTTCTGAATACCATTCCCTTGGGGCGACTCTGTCAGCCGACCGACGTCGCCAATGCTGCGGTATTTCTTTCCGACCCTGCGTCCAACTTTGTCACCGGAGTTTGTCTTGAGGTCGATGGCGGACGATGCATTTGAATGAAACTTTAACCTCGCAGGCCATCGGTCACTCTAGACCTAAGGCACCGCAACTGTTCATCAAACGCGATTTCTTGTGTGACGAGTGGATCTCGACGGATTACATCTCGAGTCTTCCCATTTCCAATCCCTCAACAGGGCGGGAATTTTTCCCGATTTCATTGCCGAGATCAGCCGAAGCAACGCGCTCGATCAAAGTGTTCATATCCCAGGATCGTCGGTTCATACCGTTCTATCGGCTTGTGACGTTGATCAAGGTAACCCTGCAATTAGTTGAAATTTGCCATGAGCAATAAACCCACCGTCCTGATCATCGGCTGCGGCAGTATCGGCGAACGCCATCTGCGTTCATTTCAATCCACGGGCCGATGCCATGTTATCGCCTGTGACACGCGTCCGGCAATTCTCGCCGACATGGCGAAAAAATATAAAGTGGAGACCTCTACCGATTGGAAGCTGGCCTTAGCTAACCCCGTCTGCAAGGTGGTCGTCATCTGCACGCCGGCACCGTATCACGTGCCAATTGCCATCGAAGTGCTCAAATGCGGGCGTCACTGTCTGATCGAAAAACCCATCGCCATTTCTCTCGACGGCATGAATGAACTCACAGCGGTTCATGAATCCAGCGGTCGCGCCTGTCATGTCGCCTATGTAAATCACAGTCGTCCCGAACCTCGGGCGGTTAAGGCGTTTCTGGCCACCGGTAAGTTCGGGCGAGTGCGGGCAGCCACGGTGGTCTCGGGACAACACTTCCCCACCTTTCGCCCCGCCTACCGCGAGATCTATTACAACAATCATGCCCAAGGCGGCGGTGCCATTCAAGATGCCATGACTCACATGGTCAATCTGGTGGAGTGGATCCTCGGCCCCACCAAATCACTCCTCTGCGAAGCAGATCATCAAGTGCTCGATGGGGTCGAAGTGGAGGACACTGTTTCAGCTATCGCCCGCAACCAGGATGGCGCCATCATCACCTACACCCTGAATCAGTTCCAGGCCCCAAATGAGCTCACAATCCAATTTAACGCTGAGCGTGGTAGCTTAAAAATTGAATATCATCTCAACCGCTGGGGGCAGATGGCACTCGGCGCAACGGAATGGAATTGGGAAACTTTCAAGCCCCTGGATCGCGACGGACCGTTCGTCATCCAAGCCAATGACTTTCTCGATGCCTGCGAAGGCAAGGCCACCTTACTCGCCACCCTAGCCGAAGGAATCCAAGCAGTGCGCTTTAATCTCGCCTGCTTTGACTCCCTAAAAACCGGGACCAAGGCTTGGGTTTGAATTACCAGCAGTAGTCTGCCCCGACCCGACATGCCCAAGGCGGCATCACCAAGTAATGGGACCAATAGACCTTGTATCCCGAGCTCGGTCGGGCGGTGAAGCCCCACCCTGCCGCCATAAAAATCACATCCCCCGGGGAATAATTCTGCCATTTAAAACTGTACCGGCAACCGTGAGATCAGCGTCAAGTAACACCAAGTTGGCTTTCTTCCCCGCTTCAAGTGAGCCGACTTGATCAGCGATGCCCAGCAATTCAGCTTGGTTCAAAGCGGTCATGCGGGCCAGTTCCGGCAAACTGCAATTGGTGGAAGCTTTAAAATTCTTGGCCGCTCCGGCCATGGTCAATCGTGAGCCCACAAGGTTTCCCTCCGCGTCTATGGACACATCCCTTTGGAGACCTTCGAGTTCAGCAGGATCATCCGGTCTCCGATAACCCGCATCGGGTAATGACCAAAATACGATTCGCCCCCTTGGCTTTGAACAACAACCGAGCCATGAGTGGATGCACATGCAATCCATCACGGTCGGGAATGATCTCCGCAGATAGCTCATCATAGTCCAAAGCTGCTTCATCTATGCCTGGGCAGCTGGTGCCCGCAAAGTGAGGTTGACCGAGATTACCGGTGGCATTGCTCCAGTGGATTGCAACCTTGAGCCCGGCGCGTAAACCGGCCGCGACCAATTCCGGGGTTGCCTCCGTGTGACCAACCCCAACCACCATGCCGCATTCTGTCGCGGTTCGTATAAAATCCATTGCCCCCGGCAATTCCGGCGCGCAAGTCTACCATTTGATTAAGCTCGGGAAATCCTGCAATATACCCCAATATTCTGCTCGCGAGGGATGCTTGATGACGCCCCGGTTGGTTTGGGCTCCATATTTCCTGTTGATATAAGGACCCTCAAGATGAAAACCGCCAAACAACTCCCGGCTCCACAAGCCCTAATTCGCTTAAAAATCACGTAGCTGATCGGCTATCGCCGAATTCATGTCGGAATAACCTATGGCGGGAAACACGGTGGCTACTCCCTGGCGCAGTAAATTACGCGAAACTTTTTCCGCATCATGGAGAAAGTTTGTCGTGCCATCACCGTGACAATTAACATCGATGAATCCAGGAACTACAAATTTGCCACCCGCATCCAGGAGACGCGTCCTGTTATCCGGAAGCGGAAGGCTTCCTGGGTAGATTTCCTTTATCGCTCCCTTGGTGATGGTGATGCACGCGTTATCAAGCACTACGTCAGGCAGAACTGCGCGACAATTGCCGATCGGCAAATAAGGTGGTGAAATACTCCCTCGGTAGGACATTTGATGTATTCTACAACCCGCTGGGTTAAGTGGTTACTTCTATCCATATCTACGGCAGAATAAATTATAAAGGTGAAAGTATTTCAATGGCATCACCGCGGAAGGTGAAGAATTTTCTTAATGGGGATTGGCCAAGGATGGCAAAACGCGGGCGGTTGGGCTAGAGCGGTTATTCATTTGCTGGTCCGGGTTACGGAAACTGAGCCATTGAGAGAGTTAGTCTGGGACATCAGAAAGGACCCAGACTATGAAAGGCCAAAGATACACGACCGAACAAAAGATCCGCATGTTACGTGAGGCAGAGCAGGTTGGCCGCACGATAGTAAGCGTATGCCAGGAGCACGGCATCAGCGAACAGACCTTCCACCGTTGGAAGCGCAAGTTTGGCATGATGGAACTCGACCAAGCCAAGCAGCTCAGGGAGCTGCAAAAGGAGAATGCCCGGTTAAAGCGCATGCTAGCCGATGAGATGCTGGGCAAGGAGCTACTGAAGGAGGCGCTCGAAAAAAAACTATGAGCCCCCGTCACAAACGTCAGATTATCGTGGGAATGGTGAACCGGGGCCGTTGCACGGCCCGAGAGGCCTGTCGGCACTTTGGGTTGCATCGCAGCACGTTTGGCTACGCGGCGAAGCAACCCGATGCTTGGATGGCCAAGCTGAAAGCGGCGCTGCGCCGCATGAGTCGGGTGCACCCGGAGTTGGGCTACATGAAGATAGCCCGCCTGCTGAAGCAAGCGGGCTGGCGAGTCGGCTCGCGATTGATCCAACGGTAGCGCCAGCAGCTCGGCCTCATGGTGCCCGTAAAGAAGCCCCGAAGGCGGCGCTGCGGGATCTCCACGGGACTACCGACGAAAGCGACCCATCCCAACCACGTATGGACCTGGGACTT
>JABMNS010000358.1 GCA_013204445.1 Sphingomonadales bacterium | reverse complement strand
CCGCCGGGTGAAATTCTCGTCGCTGCTTTGCTGGGCCTTTTCCTTGGCAAACAGGATGCGCTGCTCCAATTTTATTGTCATGTCCTCGATTGCGGCCAATTGATCGGTTAGATGTGCAGCGGTGGATTGGGTCGTCACAACAGCGCTTGATATCGCCTGTTCCAATTTTGGCGCGATCGAGGCGATCTTGTCATCGATAATCCGGTTCAACGCTTCTTCGCTCATTTTTTCAAAAGCATCCGTCGAACCAGCGATGGAGTTTTCCAGCGCCTGCCGTGAATGTTCGGACGCCTGTTTTGCTGTCTCCTTCACCCGCAAAAGCGCGCTGATCATCTTTTCACCGGCGCTTTCAGCCAGTGATTCATTCTGTTCTCGCACCGCCTCAATGGCTTTCGAAATGTCGTCAATTTGCTGAACGATGGATGTGCTCGCATCGTCACCCGCATCCCGCAATTGGCGAATCTGTTCCTGCTGTTGGCTGATCGAATGGTCGGTTTGCGCAACCTGTTGTGCCACTCTGCCGGCGTCTTCCTGCGCCTTGCGGGCTTTGCCGGCGATCTGACCGTATAGTGCAAGACTTTCCTGCGATTTCTCCGACACCCGTTCGAAAGCAGTGGGCAGGGTCTCGTCCATTTCCCGGGCGCTGCTGTCGAGCGCAACGAGCAATCTCTCCATCCGCTCGATCATACCATCCGCGACACCATAGCCATTTTCGAGCGACAGCTGCAAAGCTGCACTATTCTGTTCCATCGCGGTCATGGCAAAGGCTAGTTTCGCTGTCTTTTCGCCGCTTTCATTATCGAGATTTTTGACGTTCTCTGCAATGTCGGAGATATTCTGATTGAGGGTAGCGGCCAGCGTTTTCAGGCGGATTTCCTCGACATCAGCAATTTTCCCTGCACTTGCCAGCGCTGATTCCAGTGCATCAAGATCGGCTCGCATGGCTAAGGCCGATTCCGACGCTTCCGTAGCCAGTTGGCCGCGTGTTTTGTGGATGGCCTCGACTGTTTCCGACGTCGTTTTTCTTAGCAAGGTCGCCAGCTGGTTTGACCCGGCTTCTGCTTCGTGGAGCTGTTCCGCCAGACTGATTTTGATTCGTTCGGCTTCGACCGCAAGATTTTCTAGCGAGAGGGCGGACTTGTCCGTCAATGCAGAGAGGCTCTGCTTGGCAGCCGAACCGACTTCGCCGATTTTTCGGAGAGTCGAAACCATTGCCGCCATTTCGGTCTGAGCGGTTCGACCGGCATTACCAATTTGGTTGGTCACGTCCTTGGCGGTGTTGATCACCACGGGCAAATGTTCGCGCAGCTGTTCGAGATTCTTATAGGCCGCACCACCGACGTCATCCAGCTTCTGCATCTTGCCAAGGCCATCTTCCAGAGATTTCCGGATCAGGCCAGCGGCGGTCGTGAGCTTGCCCGAAGACTGGTCTCCCAGAAACTCGAGTTCCCGGCTTTCCTGACTCAGAAATTCGCGCGCGACACTGAGTTCATTATTGACCGTTTTCAAACGGGTTTCGAGCAATTCGGACTCGGCGCGCAGCGAAAAGGCGACATCGGCAAAACGACCGGCTTCGTGAGTGCTGTTGCGCATATAGAGCAGATAGATAATGCCGAGCGTTGCCATCGGCAGACACCATTGGGTCAGCAGGTCAATCCCGGCCTTGGGCGTAGGCATTGTTGTAAAAATGTCGCGGTTGGCCCACAGGAAAAATCCGGTCCAGCCGACCGTAGACACGACTAACAACAGCAGCGGAATGAAACGGGTGTGGGCAGGGTCCGAGACGATATCATCTGCATAATGGTTCCAGCCGTATTCCGAAGAGCTATCGCTATTTTGTTGATTTTCTTGAGGAAAATCTTGCGGACTCGCCTCTTGTCCGTGCGCTTCACTTTCCACGCCTGCGGCTGCTTCTGCCTCATCGCCGCCGGGATTTTCATCCCGGTCGCGCCACATCCCGATAATCTTAGATTCGCCTGCCATTATCACTATTTAACACAATATCAGATCATAGAAACCATAAGTTAACCATATTGGGTTTATACGATGAAAATGTCATTTGATTATGGGGCTTTGGATGCCGCTCTAACGGCTGCAGTGGGGGACGATCAGTACCTCATCGCAGAATTGCGCGCGGCGTTTCTGGAAAGTGCGAGGCGGCAGGTTGACCTGCTCGGAAGAGCGCGGTGCGATGCCAATTGGGAATATGCCGCTTGGCGTCTGAAGGGGCTGGCTGCGAGTTTTGCTGCGACCAAGATCCTGCAGCTGGCTGATGAAGCCGCCCATTCCGCTCCGGGTGATCCGGTAATTTTGCGGAAACTGGAACGCGCTGTTTCCGCGGTTGAGGCCCATCGGGACTGATATCTCTTTTGCCAGGTGCTGAACGCGCCTCAATCACCAGAATATCGCTTGGCATGTCCGGACGCGACCATCTATGGATAGGAATAATCTTCCTCTTCATCGTTCGGGACCCAAAATTTCGTGAAACTGGCATTGATTTCTCTGGCAAAAGACGATTTCGACGGAAACGGGCCGATAGCCTTGTTGCCTTTGTTCGCTGGTACGCTGCTCGATTTGCAGATCAATGCCGCGCAACGTTTCGGCTCCGAGAAATTTATCTTCCTGTGTCCGGTAACCCATGGGGCTCTTTTGCAGAAGATCGATGCGATGAAGCGGCAGGGACTGGATGCAGAATATGTCCGCAGCCCCAGTGAGCTGGTACAATATGCGAGCGACGAGGATCATATAATCTATATGGCCGATGGCATTCTCCCCAATGAAGAGATTATCGATCAGCTGAGCGAGGTGCCGCAGGAATTGCTGTTTACCGTGCTGCATGCCGAGGAATATCAGGAATTTGAGCGCATAGACCTCAACCAGCGCTGGCTTGGGATCGTTTCGCTTAACGCATCGCGACTGGTTGCCATGATCGATATTCCGGACGAATGGGAGATCGGATCGGCTCTGCTCAGAACTGCGGTTCAGGCCGATTGTCCGCGCGCGATCATCTCT
>JABMNS010000357.1 GCA_013204445.1 Sphingomonadales bacterium | reverse complement strand
GTTGCAGGCCCTGCTCGATACCAATTTCAAGGGCGTCTATCTGGTCGCGCGCGAAGGCGCGAAACGCCTGATCGCCAGCGGCAGCCGGGACAAGGAAAATGGCCGGATCGTGATCATTGGTTCGATAACCTCGCGGCTGACCGGCGAAGGCGACAGCGCTTATGCCGCCAGCAAGGCGGGGGCCACTCATCTCGGCCGCAATCTGGCGCGCGAATGGGTGCGGATGGGAGTCAATGTGAACACCATCCACCCTGGCTATATCCCGACCGAAATTCAGGGCGACTGGTATGAGACCGCAGGCGGCGAAGCGCAGATTGCCAGTTTCCATCGCCGCCGGTTGCAGGATATCGAATCGCTCGATCCGATGATGCTCTATTTTGCTTCCGACGCGTCGCGCATGGTGACCGGGTCGGATATCATCGTCGACGACGGGCAGTCTCTTTGATCAAGCGGATGATCGGCACTAGCTAAACAAAGGGTGCCGGGAGTAAAATAATCCTGTCATAGCTTGGGCATGGTAGAGGACATTAGCCCCAACGAGGGCATCGAGAATAAGGCAGATTCTGCATCTGCGTTGCGGCGTCGCGCCAATTATGCGCTGGCTGTCCTGTTCGTCGTCACCATGCTCAATTTTCTCGACCGGCAGGTGATCTCGATTGTCGCCGAACCGATCAAACGCGATCTGGGGCTAAGCGACACTCAGCTTGGCCTGATGACCGGCCTGTCCTTTGCGATTTTCTATACGACGCTGGCGATCCCGCTGGCAGCGCTGGCCGATCGCTGGAACCGCAGCCGGATTATCGCCATTGCGATTGCCGTCTGGTCCTTGATGACCGTGCTGTGCGGGCTGGCGGGCAGTTTTGTCCAGCTGTTTCTGGCGCGCGTCGGGGTTGGTATTGGCGAAGCGGGATCGGCGCCAGCATCGCATAGCCTGATCGCCGACCTGTTTCCGCCCGAACGCCGTGCCGGAGCGCTCGGGATCATGGGCGCAGCGGTGCCGGTCGGCGCGTTTCTGGCTTATGCCGGAGGCGGCTATATCACTGAAATGTTCAGCTGGCGCGCCGCGTTTCTGCTGGCTGGTTTGCCAGGAATAATCATTGCTGTGGTGATCTGGTTCACCGTGCCCGATCCCCGCGGCAAGATCAGTCTGGCCAAGGCCTTTCAACCTGCGGTGGGCGAGATGACCTTGCGTACAGCCTTGCTCGAACTGTCGCGCAAACCGGCTTATTGGCATCTGGTTGCAGCCGGGGTGCTGGTGCAATTTGTCTCTTATGGTCTGGCCAGTTTCTATGGCGGCCTGTTCGTCCGGGTGCATGGCATGAACTATGGCGAGCTTGGCTGGAAACTGGGCGTGATGGTCGGAATAACCGGCGGTTTCGGAGCCTGGTTTGGCGGCAAGGTCGGCGATATTATCGGCAAGCGCGATCCGGCCTTACCACTGCTGGTCAGCGGACTGGTGCTGGTTCTCGCGGGCCCCGGCATGATTGCCGCTATCTATGCCGATAATGCCAATGTTGCGATTGCCCTGCTCGGATTTCCGACCTTTGCCGCGACCTTCTATTTTGGTCCCAGCTTCGCCGCCGTCCAGACATTGGCCAGCGACCGAACCCGGGCGATGGCCGTCGCCATATATTTGATGTTAGCCGGCCTGATCGGACTGGGCATCGGTCCCGTTTTCGTCGGCGGCCTGTCAGACTATTTTGCCAGCGGCAACATTGCTCTCGAAGCGAGCGCGCTTCAGCGGGCACTGATGGTGCTTGCATTGTTCAACCTATGGGCGGGCTTTCACTATTGGCGGGTCTGGGTGTGGATGAAGCGCCAGCGGGCCTGACTCGGGCGGTTCACTTGCCTCCCGTTACATAGAGACATTGTCCGGTCACCCAGCTCGATGCCGGTGAAGCCATATAGACCACCGCCGCGGCAATATCTTCTTCCCGGCCAAAACGGGCCAGCGGGATCTGAAACTGCTTGAGCAATGACTCGCGCTTCTCGTCGGAATCAATGCCCATGGATTCGTCAAAATTTTCGGTCGGGATCGGGCCAGGCGCTACCGCATTGACCCGGATTTTCGGCGCCAGTTCGAGCGACAGGCTTGCGGTCAGGCTGTTCACCGCCGCCTTGGACGCGCCATAGGGGCCGTTTTTGACCTGCCCGCCCATCGCTGCGCGTGAGGAAATATTGATAATCGCGCCGCCATCATCGGCCATATGTTTTGCTGCTGCGACGGCGCCCATCCACACGCTTTTCAGATTGAGTTCAATCTGTGCGTCCCAGCTTTCTTCCGGCGTGCGGGTCAGATAGCGGGGCGTGCCATCGGGCAGACCGCCGGCATTGCTGACCCAGATGCTGAGGCGACCGAGTTCCGCGACCGCGCGGTTGGCGAGATTTTCCAGCGCGGTACGGCTGGTCACATCGGTCGGTACCGCGATCGCGCGGCGACCCAATGCGCGAATTTCTTCGGCAACCTTTTCCAGATCATCGGCGGAGCGCGCTGCCACCGCAACAGCCGCTCCCGCTTCTGCCAGTCCGAGCGCAATTGCCCGTCCGATTCCCTTGCCGGCGCCGGTGACAACGGCGACGGTGCCGTCCAGTTTGAATTGATCCAATATGCCCATTATTTCATCCTCTTGATCGGTTCGGTCATTGATTGATCCGCTTGGCCGCCGCGCGACCTGCGATATAGCCAAATGTCAGTGCTGGCCCCAATGTGCCGCCGGCTCCGGCATAGACGCTGCCAGTTGGCGCGCTGATCACATTGCCCGCCCCGAACAGTCCGGCGATCGGCTGGCCATCGACATCCAGTATCTGCGCCTGCGCATTGGTTTTAGGGCCGCCATTGGTGCCGAGCGCGCCCATTTTGATTTCCACAGCGTAGAAGGGAGCCTTGGTCAGGGTTCCCAAAGTCGCAGCCCCCCCCTCGCGAGAGCGGTCGCCATAGAAACGGTCATAGTCGGTCTTGCCGCGAGCGAAATCCTGATCATCCAACTGCTCGGCCTGATCATTGAAACGGTTGACCGTTACCGGGAGGTTTTGCGCATCGATACCGATTTTTGCCGCCAGCGCTGCCAGCGTATCCGCCTGTGCCACCCAGTCCGGCAGCGGCGCGCCGGGCATGAACGAGGCCAGCGGATAACGTTCCCGATATTGCGAATCGAAAATCAGATAGGCGGGCAGGTTGGGATAATCATAGGTTGCCGGATCGAACCGATGAAAGGCCCCGGCTAACGCCGAATAATTGGCGGCTTCGTTGCAGAATCTTTTGCCGTCGCGGTTGACCAATATACCGTGCGGCAGGGTCCGTTCGATCAATACCGGCATATTGCGGACCTCGCCGCTCTGCCACTCGGCTTCCGGCACGGCGAGGGTCGGCACCCACCAGGCGCTGGTCATATTGCCGAGGCTCGCGCCCGCCGCCATTGCCATTTTCAGGCCATCGCCTTTATTGGTCGGCGGCGAGGCCGGCGCGTCGAGCGGCCCGCGCAGAAAGGCATGTTTCAGCGCGTCATTCCATTCAAATCCGCCGGTCGCCAATATCACTGCCTGCCGCGCGCTGATTTTTTCCTGCTGATCTCCGCGTTCGACAATCGCGCCGGTGACCCGGCTATTTTCGATGCAGAGCCGGTAGCCGCCGCATCCCAGATCAGGTTCGATGCCCCGGTCCAGACAGGCTTTGAGCAGCCGCCCGACGAGCGCCTGCCCCCAGCCGCGCTGATCCCGGTCGGTCCGCTGTTGCAATTCTGTCGGCTCGACCACGCCGCTGCCGCCGCCAAGCGGCGTCTCGCGCAACATCATGCGCGGCGAGGGGCCGTTCTGGAACACCCGGTCTTTCCATTCCCCGAGCGAAGTAAAATCAAACAGGTCATTGTCGAGCGATCGTCCGCCATCGGCTTTCGCTCCGGGACGATCCTCGTAATAATCCGGATAATCCGGCATCATCGTCAACCTGATCGCATCGATCCCGGTCAGGAAAGACAGCATCTGCCGGGCTTCGGTGACAAAGGCGCCGAGCACAGCTTCGTCCATTTCGCCATGGTCGAGCGACAGGAAATAGGCCAGCGCGTCGGCGGCACTATCGTCCTTGCCCTGCGCTGCCATCTGGTCATGATCGGGCAGCCAGACCACGCCGCCGGAAATCGCGGCGGTACCGCCAAGCCGGTCCTGCTTTTCGATCAGCCGGACCGACGCACCAGCTTCGTGCGCCGCCAGAGCTGCGGTCAGGCCCGCTGCACCGGCACCGATGATCAGAACATCTGTTTGGCTTTCGACTATCGCACCTCTCCCCGTCATTCGACTGGAACAGGTTCTAAGGCCTTGCGGATGTTGCCACAAACCGCACTTTGAATAGCGGGGAGATGTTTATGCGGCGACGGTCCCCGGTTGTATCGGCGCCGGCAGTCCGGTTTCCGCCAGACAATTGGCCCGCAGCGTTTCGATATCGGGACCAAAGTTGAACGGCCCGTCGGTCTCGACGATATTCTCTGCCATTTCCTTGCGCAGGCTTTCGGTTGCCGGGCCGTCGACGCTGCCGTCTGCGGCAATGACCACGCCATAGTCGCGCGCACCGTTCACGGTCACCAGCCCCTGGCGGATTTCCAGAGCGACCAGTTCGGGATCGCGCTCCAGCGGGTTGCCCCAGCCGCCACCACCCCAGGTGATGAAGTGAAGCAAATCGCCTTCGCGTACCTCGATGCCATCTTGCTTGTTGCCGACCACTTCTTTCGAGCCATCGGCTCGTTCCAATATCTTGGTCGCCCGTTCGCCTGGCTGCCCGCCATTGACGCCCCAGGGATAGGTGAACCAGCGGTCGTCATGAATCGCGACGGTGCCGGGTTCGAGGAAACAGTAAGTCATATGGATGCCATTGCCGCCGCGGAACAGGCCCGCGCCGCCGCTGTCGGGCTTGGCTTCATAGCGTTCGATGCGAAGCGGGAAATATTTCTCGAGAAATTCGTTCGGAACGTTGGTGAAGCCGGGCCACAAAGAATGGCCATCCGGGCCGTCGCCAAAGGGGCGACCGGGAATGCCGCCAAAGCCGATCTGGAACAGCTGGAACCATTCGCCGCTCTTGTCGAAACCGGAATACATCAGATGCGGGCTGGAGGAGAAACCGGCGCCATTGAGGAATTCCGGCTGGCGCTGGCCAAGCAGCCCGCCCAATATGTCGAAAATCCGGCCCAGCGCATGGGTGCGTCCGGCCAGCGCTGCCGGATATTTCGGCTTGAGCAGCGAGCCTTCCGGAATCCGGACATCGACCAGATCGTAGAAACCGTCGTTGAACAATATCTGCGGATCGAACACCATGATCATGTAGATGCCGAAGAACATCTTGAACATATTCTCGTTGAGATAAAAGTTGATCGAGCTGGGTGCCTGCGGATCGGTGCCTTCAAAGTCGAGAATGACCTTTCCGCCCTCGCGCCACATCTTGCAGCTGATCTTGTAGGGGCCAAAGCCGACGCCATCGTCGCAGATATAGTCGGAGAAGCTGACCGGTTCCTCGCCAATGCTGGTTTCGATCAGATGTTTCATCGCCCGGTGGTTGCGCGCCAGCAGCAGATCGGTGGCGCTGGCAAATTCATCTTCGCCAAAGCGGCCGCACATTTCGTCGACCCGGCGGGCCGCAACCCGGCAGGAGGCAATCAGCGCGTTGAGATCGGCGGCGCACCAGTCCGGCTTGCGGCTCTGGTGCAGGACGACCTTGACCATCTCCTCGTTATAGACGCCCTTCTGGTAGATTTTCACCGGCGGGATCCGGACGCCTTCCTCGAACACGCTCTTGCTGTCGATCGGGATAGAACCGGCAACCTTGCCGCCAATGTCGGATTGATGGCCGAACATCGCGGTCCAAGCGACCAGTCGGCCGCCGCGATAGACCGGGAGCAGGACCAGCCAGTCATTATTATGGCTGACCGCGCCTTCGCAGCTGTACGGATCGCTGAGGAAGATCATGTCGCCTTCCTCGATGGTGCCGGGATAGGCGCGCAAAAAGCCGTCGATGAAGCTGCCGAACTGGCCGACAACCATCTTGCCCTGCCGGTCGGCGATTAGCGGAAAAGCGTCGCCTTGCTCGCGGATGCCGGGCGACATGGCGGTGCGCACCAAAGTGGCATCCATCTCGATCCGGGCGTTGCGCAGGGCATTTTCCATGATGTCGAGGGTGACCGGATCGACCGCGACCTGATTGAACG
>JABMNS010000356.1 GCA_013204445.1 Sphingomonadales bacterium | reverse complement strand
GGCAAGGGCATAGGTAATGAGAAAAGCCTCGAATTTGGTCTTGATTACAAATAGCCGTTTGATTTTTTTCCACATACCAGTTCAAATGCAAACGTCGTGCCAAGTGCAGAAAACCGACATTCCTTACAAAAAAACTTGGTAAACTGTAAGTTAACCCGACAGTTGAAAGGATCCGCTAGCGATCCAGTTCGGTCAAGCCGCAAACTTGGAGAAGCCTGTCTCTGGCATTGCCGATAGCCGCGGTCAGTTCCGGATCGCAAAGTTGATCGGGATTGATCGCCGCCGGCCAATGGTCGGTGACGATTCGGGCAATCGCATCAAGCTTTTCAGTTGTTGCCAGGAAGCGCTGATCTACAAAGGCGGGATCCGCCACCACACGCAATCGAAGGCACGCTGGACCGCCGCCATTGGCCATAGATTGCCGGATGTCGACCGGGCAGAGCCGGCGTATCGGTCCATTGCCTGCCACCAAATCCGTCAGATAGCGCCAGACGGCATCATTTTCGCGCGCCTCGCTTGGCAGAATCAGCGCCATGCCGCCGTCGTCGGGGAGGGTCACCAGTTGCGCGTTGAACAGATAGGATCTTATAGCATCGTCCAGGCTGACCTTGTTAGCTGGAACGATGATAATTTCCGCGTCCGGAAGTTGGTTCCGGATCGCATTATAAAGCGCATTGGGCTTTTCAAAGGCCTGTTCATGGGCGAATAAAACCCTTTCATTGGCCACCGCGACGACATCATTGTGAAAGGCCCCTGCGGCGATAGCGATTTCTGCCTGTTGGGCAAATATCACGCGATCCTGACCTAGTCCATGTTTGCGGGCGACTGCTCTGCTCGCCTCGATATGCTGACGAGCGGGAAATTGGCCGCCACTTTTGCCAAAGACAAATATCTCGATACCGGCCGCGTCGTGACTGGGGCAAAGCCGCATATGATTGGCGGCCCCTTCATCGCCGAACGGCGACGGAACGGGGGCGTGAACCGAAAAATGGTCGTGGTCCGCGAACGCCAGTTTAAGCTGTGCAAGCGTTCCCGGCCATTCATGGCTACGGTGCGGCATGGTTTGCAGATTGGCCACGGTGAGATGGCATGAACCGTCCGGGGCGTCCGGCGCGGGAGAAATGGTTGCGGCATTGGCTGCCCACATCGAAGACGCGGAAAAGGCCGCCGCTCGCAGATGCGGTTCGGAGTCACCAACGGTCGTTCCCAAAACTTCCAGCCAAGCTGCATTTGGCCGATCCAGCGGCATGAAAAACCCTTGTGCTAGACCAAGACCGAGATTGTGCCGCATCTTGGTGATACCCTGCAATGCCGCCTCGCGCGGGTATGCGGTTGCTCCGGCATTGGTCGAGGAGGCAATATTGCCGACGCTCAGTCCGGCATAATTATGGCTCGGTCCGATGATGCCATCGAAATTGATTTCAATCAGCGCGCTCATCGCGGAATATGCCGAATCATGTCTCCGACGCGCAAATCCATATTTTGGGCGGCTTGTTCGTCAATCGTCACGCCATCTGCATTTTCCAAGACCATTGCGTAAGTCGCCTGGAATTTCTCGAGCGCACCACTAGAGATGATCGATTTGATCTCGCCTTCTTCTATCGCAGTAATCACGGCCGATTTTGAATTGCGAATGCTGGTAACATCATTGGTTTTTGCGACCATTGTCGGTCCACCGTCAAAAATGTCGACATAGCCATCATAGGAGAAATTTTCAGTTTCGAGCATGCGCATTGCCGCGCGGCCGCTGGTGTGCGGTACGCCTATCGACGCCCGGGCGGAATCGCTGAGCATGGCAGTATAGATCGGGTGCTTGGGCATCAGGTCGGCGATAAACTGGTTGCCATGAATGGCATTGAAATAATCGGCTTCCTGAAAACTCATACCAAAGAATCGGCCGGCGAGCCCGTCCCAGAAGGGTGATCCTCCCGCTTCATCAATGACACCGCGAAGTTCGGCAAAAATCTTGTCGCCGAAGCGGTTGCGATGTTCCTGGATGAAGAGATAGCGACTACGGGCCAGCAACATGCCGAGACCGCTGGCGCGTTCGCCCGGGTGGAGAAACAGGCCGCCCACTTCGCTCGCCCCCTCAAGATCGGTGACCAAGCTGAGCATTTGGGCGCTGAACGTTCGGTCCAGCTCTTTGCTGGTTTGCGACAAGGTGCTCAGGCGATAGGAATAGAAGGGCCAGGTCTGGCCCACTTTGGTAAATAATTGTGAGGTGCCCCGGACCGCCCCGGTTTCGACATTTTCGAGCACCATGACAAATAGATCATCGCCTTGCACCTCGGTATCGCGCTGGTAAGCGCGATCGGATCGCTCCAGCTTCTTGGTCAGGGAATCCCGATCGGCCGGCAGATTGGTAAAGCCGCCACCGGTCAGTTTCGCCATTTCGTAAAGATGCTGCAGATCATCGATCCGCGCTGCCCGTATCCGGAAACTCATAATCCTCTCTTTTCGGCGATCCGCATGATTATCAGCCCCGATAATTGTGTCCGTTCGACCAGACTTTCCGTTATCAAGAATTCATCAGAGCTGTGGATGGCTCCCCCGCGCACACCCATAGTATCCACTATAGGAATGCCGCAAGCGGCGATATTATTGCCGTCACAAACACCGCCGGTGCCGCGCCAGTTGATATCGAGGCCCAATTCTGCACCGCATTGCTTGACCAAATCAAACAGTTTTTGCGCTTGGGGATCAATCGGCTTGGGTGGGCGGCCAAAACCGCCATGGCAATGGACGCTTAGATCATGTTCACGCGCGATTGCCGCAACCAATACGTCGAGCGCAATTTGCGCTTCATTTTGGTCTTGCAGCGATTTGGGCCGGAAATTGACGCGCAGGACGGCGTGATCTGGGACAGCATTGTTCGGGCCGCCGCCGTCTATTTTAGCCGGGTTAACGCTCAGGCCTTCGCGGTGCAGTGATTTCAATCGTAAGGCCATGTCTGCCGCAGCGATCAGCGCGTTACGCCCTTCATCAGGATTACGACCGGCATGGGCGCTTTTGCCGGTAAATATGATCGAGAAATTGCCGCTGCCGCCGCGCTCTCCGGCCAAGGTGCCATCGGGCAGGGCGGGTTCATAGGTCAGGGCAGCGGTCTTGCCCTTGGCCAGCCGTTCGATCAGCGATGCGGATGATCCGGAGCCAACTTCCTCGTCGCTGTTGATCACCACGTCATATCCGATCCGGCTGGCATATTTGCTTTGCTCGAGCAATTGCAGCGCACCGAGCATGACCGACAAGCCACCTTTCATATCAGCAAGGCCTGGGCCGTTCAAAATGCCGCTTTCCAGCTCAATTATCTGCTGAAACGGATGGTCCGCTGGAAAGACGGTATCCATATGGCCGGTTAGCAAGATGCGAACCTGCGCTTCGGGGCGAACGGATACAGTCAGATGCTGGCCGCGCTGGACCTGATCAACAGTACCATCCGCGCGCACCGCCTCGACCGGTTCGGGATTGACCAGATTTGTATCCCCCGGTAAAATCGAAAAGGCATCTGCCAACATCCCCACGACGGTTCTCAGGCCATCAAGATTGGTGGTGCCACTATTGATTCTGGCCCAATTCTTCGTTCGCTCCAGCAACGCATCTTGTTGGACCTGTTCAAGCAACGCGAATTCGGGAATATTATTTGCCTTCATTTAAAACTGATAGCATTTGAAATCATTTATCGTAACCTGTTTATCATGGTTATTCGATATCTCCTGTCAGGGATACTGCGCTTTTTCAACAAGCGTCTTGAGGCCGCCGCGAATTTCCTGCCAGACCCGGAGCTCGTCCTCCCGGGATTTCGGAACAGTTCCCGAAATAACTTCGATCGCAGCATCGATCAATCCGGCAAACCGTTCATTGGAAACATTTAAAGCATGTTCGTGATGCGGAACGGTGCTTCCGAACATGTTACGGATTTACTCCGGCCTGTCATACCAGTTCATTAGGCAATAGATTATGCTTTCGACCATTTCGGCCTCCAGCTTGACGCCGTTGCCGAAACCATGTTCTTCAAAAGAAATTTTTGCTTTGGGATGGTTGGTATAATATTTTTCCATTACCGGACCCGTTACATCGCCCAAAATTTCTGCAGCCCGACCGAGGCTGTTTTCCAGAAGTTTGTTTTTTCGTTCCGTTTGCATATGTGCCAGTACTTGAAACAATGAGAATGCATCTGCAATGACTCAATTCTGCCATTTACAAAACGAATGTACAGCTTCATATCCCGCCATAATTCCTCCCCGGACTATCTGCAAATAGGCACTGACATTCGCTTTTAGCATTGAGCAGTGCCTAACTATTGAAGAGGAAATTTCATGTCCGAATATGTCAGCCAGAACGGTGTCGAGATTGCCCGCGAGCTGTTTGATTTTGTCAATGACCGCGCCTTGCCGGGAACCGGCGTGGACGGCGCAAAATTCTGGCAGGGACTTGCCAGCCTGCTCGGCAAATTCGCTCCACGCAACGCGGAGCTGCTGAAAAAGCGGGAGAAGCTGCAGGCAAAGATTGATGTATGGCATATCGATCACAAGGGACAATCCATTGATCAGGCCGAATATCAGGCGTTTCTGAAAAGCATCGGTTATCTGGTTGAAGAACCCGGCGCTTTTGTGATCACCACCGAGAATGTCGATCCGGAGATTGCGACGATGGCGGGGCCGCAACTGGTGGTACCCTCGCTCAATGACCGATTTGTGCTTAACGCCGCCAATGCACGCTGGGGCAGCCTTTACGACGCCTTCTATGGTACCGATGCGCTCGATGCACCGCCAGCGAAGCCGGGCGGATATGATCCGGAGCGCGGTGCGCATGTCATCAAGGCGGCGAAAGCGTTTCTGGATGAAGCATTTCCCCTCGCTACCGGCACTTGGTCGGAACATGAGGGTGGAATATTGACGCTGGCAAATCCTGCACAATGTGTCGGTCGCAATGGCGCTTCATTTCTTCTCAAACATAATGGACTGCACGCTGAGGTCGTTATCGACCCCAATCATCCGATAGGCAAAGACGATCCAGCCAATATCTCCGACGTGGTGCTTGAATCGGCGCTGACAGCGATCATCGATATGGAAGATTCGGTTGCTGCCGTGGATGCCGAGGACAAGGTGCTAGCTTATACCAATTGGCTTGGTTTGATGCGTGGTGATCTGGATGCATCGTTCGAAAAGGGTGGCAAGACTGTATCGCGCAAGGCCCATCCCGATCGGCAATATAAAGACCTAGACGGTAACGCATTAACGCTTGCCGGGCGCAGCCTGATGTTTGTCCGCAATGTAGGCCATCTGATGACCAATCCGGCGGTATTGCTGGCCGATGGATTGGAAGCGCCGGAAGGTCTGCTCGACGGCATATTCACCAGCCTGATCGCGATGCACGACATCAAGGGACTGGGCGATCTGCGCAACAGCCGGGCCGGATCGATTTATATCGTGAAACCGAAAATGCACGGGCCGGAGGAATGCGCTTTCACCAATGATCTGTTCGACGCGGTTGAAGATTTGCTCGGGCTTGATCGTAACACCATAAAAGTCGGCGTGATGGACGAGGAACGTCGAACATCCGCCAATCTCGCTGCCTGCATCCACGCGGTGAAAGACCGGGTAGTGTTTATCAACACCGGCTTCCTCGATCGTACTGGTGACGAAATTCACACCTCGATGCAGGCCGGTGCGATGCTGGCCAAGGGCGATATCAAGAAAAGCGACTGGATCACCGCCTATGAGCAGCGCAATGTTGCCATAGGTCTGGCCTGTGGCATGTCCGGCAAGGCGCAGATCGGCAAAGGCATGTGGGCTGCACCCGACATGATGGCCGACATGATGGAACAGAAAATCGGCCATCCGATGACCGGCGCCAACACCGCCTGGGTGCCAAGCCCGACTGCGGCCACGCTGCACGCAATTCACTATCACCGGGTCAATGTGTTTGAGCGGCAGAAAGCGGTCGCAGCTGACGGTATTGTGCCGCTCGCGAAACTGCTGACGATCCCACTCGCCGATGGCCATAATTGGTCGGACGAAGAAATCGAGCGCGAACTGGACAATAATGCCCAGGGCATATTGGGCTATGTTGTGCGTTGGATTGATCAGGGGATCGGCTGTTCCAAGGTCCCGGACATCAATGATGTCGGGTTGATGGAAGACCGCGCGACGCTGCGGATTTCATCGCAGCATATGGCCAACTGGATGCTGCACGGTGTCTGTTCGGCGGAGCAGGTTGATGCCGCATTATTGCGGATGGCCGCCAAGGTCGACGGACAGAATGCAGGGGATCCGCTATATCGGCCAATGGCGCTTAATCCGGATGCCAGCCTAGCTTTTCAGGCGGCCCGCGATCTCGTGTTCAAGGGCGTGGAACAACCTAGCGGTTATACCGAACCCTTGCTGCATGCCTATCGGCGGAGACTGAAAGCCGCTGGATAAGGATCCGGCTAGGGTGGGAGCTAAGTATTTAGGAGAGCAACCGGGCGATATTGACAAAATCATCGACGCTAACCGTTTCGGGGCGTCTGGAACTGTCAATTCCCAAGCCCTCCAGGGCTTCTAGCGCGCCTGCCATGCCTTTGAGGCTCTGTCTGAGCATCTTGCGTCGCTGCCCGAAAGCAGCCTGGGTGAGATGGGCCAAAACCTCGGGGCTGACGCCTTCCGGCTGAACCTTGGGCACCAGATGAACGATCGCCGACATCACTTTGGGTGGCGGCGTGAAGGCGGAGCGATGAACTGTCATCGCCAATTTTGCCTCGCACCGCCATTGCGCCAATATAGACAGGCGGCCGTAAGCTTCGGTTCCCTCGCCGGCGACAATCCGGTCGGCAACTTCGCGCTGGAACATCAGGGTGAGCGATTGCCACAAGGGTGGCCACCTAGTTTCGGACAGCCATTTGATCAGCAACGCCGAACCGACATTATAGGGGAGATTGGAAACAATATGAAAAGGATCATCGAACAAGCTGGCCAAATCAATTTTCAGCGCATCATCATCAATGACTATCAGCTGGCCCGGAAAATGGTCGCCCAGTTCCGCTAGTGCGGGGAGGCAGCGACTATCGCGTTCCACCGCAGTCACCCGCGCACCGGCTTGCAGCAGGGCTCGCGTCAACCCGCCCGGTCCGGGACCCACTTCGAAAACCGTCTGCCCGTTCATGTCACCGGGAACCGCGGCGATCCGGTCCAGAAGCTGCATGTCGAACAGAAAATTCTGGCCCAGCGCCTTATTGGCGGACAGGCCATGTTTTTTGATCACCTCCCGGAGCGGGGGCAGGACAATCGGCTGTTTCAATTGTTGTGAATCTGGCGATTGGCGACAGCGGTGGCGGCCATCTGGATTGCGGCAATCATTGAACGCGGATCGGCAATATCTTGGCCTGCAATATTGAATGCGGTTCCATGATCTGGTGATGTGCGAACAATCGGGAGGCCCAAAGTGATATTGACGCCATCGAAAAAATGAAGGGTTTTTAAAGGGATCAACGCCTGATCATGATAGGGACAGAGAGCAACATCATATTTGCGCCGCGCTTCCTCGTGGAACATCGTATCAGAAGGAAGCGGATCAGTTATGTCCATTCCTTGCTCGCGCAGTTTAACAATCGCCGGTTGCATGATCCGCTGTTCTTCGTTGCCAAGATTGCCATTTTCGCCAGCATGCGGATTCAGTCCAGCAATCGCGATGCGTGGTTTTTCTATGCCAAAATTCCGGATCATGGCTTTTTCCGCGGCGCAGGCGCAAGCGATGATCAGTCGCTCGGTAAAATGTTCCGGCACGTCCCTCAGCGCGATATGCGTGGTCATGGGAACAACGCGCAAGGTCGGCCCCGCCAACATCATTACGGCATTTTCTCGCGCTATTCCAAAGCGTTCCGAAACAAACTCGGTCTGTCCGGGATAGCGGAACCCAATTTTGTAGAGCTGTGTTTTGGACACTGGAGCGGTAATGACCGCTCCGGCATCTCCTGAGCGGGCAAGCCCGCAGGCAATTTCGAGAGCGTGGAGCGAACATTGCGCACTGTCCATTGTTGCCCTTCCCGGAACAGCGGCTGCGGCATCATGGATATGGAACACAGGCAGTGCCTTGTCGAATGTCTCGCTGGCTTCGATGGGCTGGTCAATTTTCTGAGCAGGAACACCGGCGAGATTTTCAAAGTCGGCAAAATTTCCGATAGCGAAAAAGGGTCTGAGACCGGCTTCCACTCGCTGTTTCCAGCTCTTTCCTATGATTTCCGGCCCAACACCTGCGGGGTCCCCGCAAGAAATGGCAAATGGGCTAGCGTTCCAATCTGCCATTAATTATATTCGATAATGGCATCGCGTCTCAGATCGCGCAGATAGATTTGCGCCCGTTTGTTGACGCGTTCATTTTCTAATCGAGACATGATGGCGTCAAAGGACGGTGCCGAAGCAGTCTGCGGATCATCTCGTCCGCAAAGGATTAGCACGCGGACGCCATCTTCGACCGAACCGAATGGTTGGCTCGCCTGACCGATTTGTAGGTCCGCGATCGCTCCCTGCAAGGCGGCAGGAAGGTCGCGCAGTTTTACTTGGTCGTTGTCGACCACGCTGGCGCCCAGTCGACCGGCCACTTCATTGGCTGCTCCGCAGCCTTTGATGCCCTGTGTCGCCTTGGCAAATTGCCCGGCTTGTGCGGTAGCTTGCGCTTCGGTGATGCCTTTTGGAAAACTTATTGCCAACTGCTTGAGGCTAAGTAGCGCATTGCGAGGATCGGCGGTAAGCACCTGACGCGAATCGATTAGATAGAGGATTGAAAAACCCCCTGGCACTTCGACTGGGCCAACAACCTGGCCTACCTGCATCTGCTCTGCTGCATCAGCAAGTGTTTGCGGCAATTGAGCAGGACGGACCCAACCCAGATCGCCGCCCGTCGCGGCGGTCGAGGCTTCCGAAAACTGTCGGGCATACGCAACAAACGAACCGCCGGCGCGGATCTGTTCCAATATCTTGCGCATATTTTCCGCAACTTGCGGTGCGGTTTCCTGAGATGCCGACATATAGATTTCGCCGATACGAAATTCGCTCGTCCCCTTAGAGGCGTTCAAGCGTTCGATGATGGCGTTGACCTCTTCATCTCCGACATTGATGAACGGCTGGATGTTGCGGCGAAGCAGGCGGCTCCATGCCAATTCGCCCTTGATTTGGCGTTTCAGCGTGTCCGTGGACGAACCTTGTGTCCCAAGATATTGATCAAACGCGTCTATATCCTGTTTGAAATTTTGTTGGGCTACTTCACGGAAAGTGGCTTCAACTTCCTCTTCCGCAATGGTGATCTCATTGGCTTCAGCTTCCTGGATTTGCAACGTTTCATCGATCAGATTTCGCAATACCTGAAGCCGCAGGCGCTGTTTTTCTTCGTCCGAAACTTCGCCGCCATTGGCTGCAACTATCAGAGCAAGGCGCTGACCAACATCGGTTCCGGTGATGATATCGCCGTTGACAATCGCAGTAGCGCGGCGAACGTTCGGGTCATTTTTACCAAATATTGTTAATTCGTCGGGAATATCCAGACCGGTTTGCGGCAGCGACGCGTCCGCCACCGTTTGGCTGACAGATGGTGAAGCGCTTGCAATAGCAAGTGCTGTGATCAACGCCGCCTTGGTTTTGAAACCCTGGATTTTCATACTCAATAGATTCATTTCTTGTTTCTTCTCAACTACAAAGAGTAAATTTTATATAGCAAATAGCAAATATCTTCTGAACCCAATATGAGCGGGCCAACCCGTTTGAAAATCCTTTACACGCCCAGATTGCGCAAGGCCAGCCGGAACAGAAAAGTACTACCGCGCCGCGCGTCGCCGGAATTTTCATAGTCATAGCGCCAGGTTACGCCCATGGAGAGACAGCCGTCGTCATAGGCAACGCCAAGGCGGTGCCTCACCGGGTC
>JABMNS010000355.1 GCA_013204445.1 Sphingomonadales bacterium | reverse complement strand
GTCACCGGCGCGGCCTCGGGGATCGGCCGCGCCACGGCGATATTGATGGCAAAAGACGGTGCCCACGTCACCATTGCCGACATCAATGCAGACGGTCTGATCGAAACCGCCGGAATGATGGAGGGCAGCCCGCGAACAGTGCCCTATGATGCAACTGATCATGACAGTTGCAGAGCACTCATTGCAAAGGCCACAGAGAATCGCGGCTTGGATATACTCTGCAATATCGCCGGGCTGCTCGACTGGGGACCGGTGGATAATTTTGACGAAACACGCTTTGCCCGGGTTCTGGCGATCAATCTGACCAGCGTCTATACGCTTTGTCGAGCGGCGCTGCCGCATCTGGTGAAAAGCAAGGGAACCATAATCAACACCAGCTCTACCGCCGGGCTTGTCGGCATTGCCTATTCAAGCGCCTATTCCGCATCCAAGCATGGAGTGATCGGCCTGACCAAGTCGCTGGCGATCGAATATGCGGTTCGTGGCGTGCGCGTGAATGCCATCTGTCCGGGCCATGTCGACACTCCGATGGGCAACCAGACTCCGCCCGAAGGTGACATCGATTGGGATCTGGTGATGCGCAATGTCAACAAGCTCGAAGGCGGCGCGTGTACGCCGGAAGATATTGCCAATGCTTTCGCCTATCTCGCCAGCGCTGATGCGCGCAAAGTCAGTGGCACAACGTTGACCGTCGACGGAGCCATGCAGGCGGGTTAGCGCAATAAGTTCGGCGGCGATCCATCAACCGGCCGGTTGATCCGCAAATCCACCAACCAGCTTCCATCGGGTTGCCGCGCCAGTTCCCAGCGATTGGCAGAAACCCGCCACGCTTCATAGGCTTCGCCATTTTTGCGGAACACTATGCTGTATCCAGTTGCCACTGCCTTGCCGCCGTCGAGCCTGATGTGATGCGGAGATAAAACATGTGCACAACCTTGCGCCATCAGGGCTTTGTGCGTCTCACCGGTTATCAGCGCGGCTATTGCCTGACGCCCGGTCGATACACCAAAACCGCCGACGTCATAGCTTCCGTCTGCGGACCATAATGCTGTGACGCCATCTGCATCGCCGCTGTCAGCCAGAGGCCCATAGCTGGCGATCAGATTGCGAATCGCCTCGATATCTTCAAGGCGCCGAATCCGGCTTACGCCGTCAACCATTGCTGCCGGAGTGCAAGGTTTCTGCGCGAGCCTTTAATGCCAGTGCCGTATCGCTAAAGGCGCGCCTGACCCAGGGCCCGCAAAAAATCATTACATGCCCTCCATGTTCGCCCAGAAACGCGTCGGAGGAAACATAGGTACAGCGATTGGGACCGGTTTCGTCGATAATCTGGTCACGCCGCGCCGGGTAAGGAAATTCCTCTACCCATCGTGCACCCCAGGAAAGCAAGTGCGGTTCGTCGATCTCGCAAACATATTCGACATTGGGCTGAAGCTGACCAGGCATGGTGGAGCTGACCAGTTGCATCAAGACTGGCGCACCCATCTCGAGAGTCGATTCCGCGCGGATGCAAAACGGGTTCCAGGCATTATAGTTTTCCAGATCGCTGAGAATGCCCCAGACCACACTGGCCGGCGCATCAATCGCAACCTTCTCCGAAACCACCATCCAGTCCTTGTTGAACCCGTTAATCGGGTCTTCTTCGATATTCTTAGCCGTTTCCATCCACGGCATGTTCCTGGGATCCATTATGCTATTTCCTCCATTTTGATCACCCGTGCCGCTGGCATGGGGTTTTCTTGCGCATCTTGCCAGCGGAGCAAAGCAGTACCCTCGCGATGTCCACAGGTGTCGATCCAGTTGCCGATTCCGGGATCACGCGCGGCCACCAAAATCCGCAAACTGCCATCGGCTTCGAGGCGCGCAGAGTGCTTGTTGATCGTTATTTGCGCAAAACGATAGTCGAGGCTTTCCATCCACCAGTTGTTGAGTTGGAAATTCCAATAAGGGCATTCGGGCGGCATCACCTCGATTAGCCAGGCTTCGTCCGGCGCGAGTTTCCAATAAGCGTGGGCGTAGAACAGGTCTTTTGCACCCCCGGCCTTCTGGTAAATCTGCTGATCAAACGGATGAAATTCATTGGGATATTCGGCGAACATTCGCGTCCAGTCGGCGAAGGTATTCGCTACCCCTTTTACAAATTGGGCGGTGGTTGCGAGGCCCTGTTCAAGCGTTTCTGCTGCGATCGGTGTGGGCCTGTCGGGACCATCAAGGCGTTCTATGTGAAACTGGCCAACCTGTTCAGCGACACGATCCAGTGAATTTTGACGGACAATGATGATATTTGCATCAGGCGTCAATTTCAGCCAATTGCCTTCCTGCTGCTCGCTACTGGCGATAATCTCCAATTCTCCATCCGGCCCCCAGTCAATTTCTTCGTCCATCAACGAACCGGTGGCCTGCGCCGTGCCGTCGCTGTCGTAGCGCATCGCATTGGCGACAATCGAGAAATATTTCATCGATCCGCGCTTCCCGGTGATGCGGTAATTTTTTGATCCGTCAATCTGTGCATTCAGATAGGCGCTATCGGGATTGTCCGCTCCGATTTTGGCGGTCTCGTGGCTCAATCTGTAGAAGAAGGGAAAATCGGTGTCGGTCGCCTCTACATATTGTTCAAGCGCGAGTTTGGTGAGCCGGGAAAGATAGCGAAAACCCTCTGCGCGGATCAACGGGTCATCGGGGGCATTGTCCGCGAGAATGATATTTCCCGCCGACTTTAGCTGGTCACAAAAATCAGCCCACGCCTTGCCGCTGACAACCGCATCACTCATGGCGCGACCCAGTCGCCGCCGTTGACATCGAGCGCTGCACCGGTGACTTCACTGGCATAGTCCGAGAGCAGAAAATAGACCGCCTTGGCGCACTCGGCATCGGGCGGGATATGACCGACCGGTATCTCGCTCGCACGCTGCTTTTTGAAGGCCACGCCTTCATCGCCCATGCTCGCAAAAAACCCGTCGAGCGGTACGCCGTCCATCCAGCCCATCAGCGCGGTATTTGCGCGGATGCCGGTCCCTGACAATTCAATCGCAAGCTGCCGGCTGAGCTGGTTGAGCGCCGCCTTGCACATCGCATAGCCGCCCTCGCCCGGCATCGGTTTGCGCGATGCGAGCGTCGAAATGTTGACGAGCGAGCCCGCGCCCTGTTTTTTCATGGTCGGGATAACGGCCTGCGCCATGCGGAGGCCACCCAGTGCAATCACATCAAAAGCCTGGGCCAGTTGATCCACCGATGCCGCTTCCAGATTGGCCCAGTCCGGATGATAATAGGCCGAGTGCACTAACCCATCGATGCGGCCCCATTTGTCGAGTGTTGCCTTGGCAAGATTCTGGCATTGCGCATTGTCGCTAACGTCGGTCGGAACCGCGATGACGTCGCCGCCCTCGGCAACAATTTCATCGCGCAATTTGTTAATAAATTCCGTCGAGCGAGCCGAAATGGCGACCTTGGCACCTTCCGCTGCTGCGCCCTTGCACATCGCCTGTCCCATGCCCGGGCCAGCGCCGGTGATGATGACAACCTTGTCCTTGAGTATCATTTGCCCCTCTCCTCCTCGCCAAGATATCGATCATGATAAGCGGCGAAATCTATTGCAATCTTTTCTCTGGTGAGGCCAAATTGTTCTGCGGTATATTTATGTTTTGGACGCGCTTCCCGCGTGTTGGCCGCCATGCAATCGGCCATCGCCTGGTGGTCCGCTTGATCAAAGTCCAGACCGATCGCCCGCATGACCTTTTCCGCCGTTTGGTTCGGCTCCGCTACCGTGTCCTGATACCGGACATCAATGACCTGCCCGGCGGACAAGGTCGCGCGCAAATGTTCAAATCTTTCCAGACCATCGCGAAAACGCTGCGTCCAGTAGTCCCCCTGCTTCATCGGGTCATAAGTTGTCGACGCGCCAACGCTCAGCGATGCACACATGCTGCAATAGCTGGGCAGAACGTCGCCGACAACACGGTGCGTCATCACCAGAGGTATGTCCGGGAATACCGCCAGCAATCCGTTCATCCCGCCGAGCAGGTGATGCGGCGTTTTGAGCACCCATTTTTTCCGCGCCCCGCCTCTCTGATGCTGGATCACCTGCATGAATTTCATTAGATCGCGATAGGCTGGCTCATGATCCTGCTCAGCCTGCCAATGGCCATAGGCCGGAATCGGCATCATCGAATCAAAAGTCGTCGATAGAAACGTCCGGTCGAGCAGAATGACTTCCTCAGCCACCGCCTCGGCCTCGATCGGATCAATGCTTTCGAAGTCGGGCCATTCGGTGAGTAATTGATCGACAATCTGATGCGCCATCGCGATGCGCGGCGCGGGATCGCCAGGCATTTCGTTCGGAAACGGCAGCGGAAAACAGGTTTCCCACCAATATAGCGAAGTCAGTTCGGGCACGCTGGCGAGCAAACGGTGCATCACCGTCGAGCCGGTACGGGGAAGGCCGAGGATCGCGCAGGCAGGCTCGATAACCTCGTCGGTCGCCTCAGGATGATCCTTGAAATATTGCACCAGTCCCAGCCGGTCCATCAACGCGCCCTGAATGCGCTGCCCTGCTCCTGCATCGGGCGCGATTAGGCCAGCGTCGGCATTGGTTTCTTCCACCAGCCGGGCAAGCGGTTCACGAAACCAGTCGTCACCAAAATCATCCAGTCCAGTCGCAGCCCGGGCATTGGCAAGCAGCGTATCAACCGAAAGAGCCGCGCCGCTCATTTCCCTAGCCCTGCCAGCAATTCAAATTCCCAGGACGGATCATCCTTGTCGTCTGTTCCCCAAACCGGGTCCGGATTGGCTGCTGCCAGACCCTGCTCGTCCACCGGCCTTGTATATCCATGATCGAATATGATCCGCCGGAAGCTGAATTTCCAAACATTGTCGCGTTTCTCATAGCGGTCAAGATAGCGTCCATGGATAACGATTTCCTGCCGGTCCGGTGCCCTCGAGCGGTGGAACGCGGTGACCTGATGCTCTCCCTCGGCCTGGTGCCCGTCAACCACCAGCAGCGAATTATGGATCGCGTGGATCGTGCTGTAGAGGCCCGCCATCGCAGCAGGCAGCCAGGCAACATAATCATCGGGCGAACCGCGAAAATAATGTCCGTGATCGTCAATCGCATCGTCGTGATAGAGCGAGCGGACCAGATCAAAGTCGCGACGGTCAATTCCGCGACAATAGCGCATCACCAGATCGGTGAGTTCAAGACGGTCTAGGGCTTCCCGCTCGGTCAACCTGCCGCCGCCTTGCGTCCGGCCTGGCGTCCGAAAAAGGTGCAGTCCGCGAGACTCATGCCCGACGAATAGCCATGGCCCCATGCCGGCAATCCGCTGGTACAGCGTCCGGCGGCAAACAGGCCACCGATCGGTGCACCCGTCCGGTTCAGCACTTCTCCGTCGGTTGATGTTCTGAGCCCGCCCAAGGTGAAGAAACTGAAATAGCTGCTACCGAAATTCAGTTCGAGAGCCACGAACGGTCCCTGATCGAGCGGCGTCAATATCGGCTCGCGCTTGTCGAATAACGGATCGCGCCCCTCTTTGGCATGTCTATTGTAAAAAGCCATAGTCGCGGAAAGCGTACCCTTGGGCATCTCCAATTCTGTTTCAACTTCCTCCCAAGTGTTGCCGGTACCCACGATATCCGTGCGCGCCAGTTCAAGCGGTTGGGAAAAATGCGCCCTATCGAGCAATAGATAGACTTTGCCTCCCGACTGATCGATCATCGTGCGCGAGACTCGGCCGTGATAGCAATCCTCGTTTATAAACCGCTGACCCGCCACATTCACGAACACGCCATTCGCCTGTGGCTCGGGAATCGTCCACGGACAGGTCGTGAAAAACTGGTCCATATGGATTGCATCGCCGCCAGCACCGACCCCCAGATTAATCCCGGTCCCGT
>JABMNS010000354.1 GCA_013204445.1 Sphingomonadales bacterium | reverse complement strand
TTGAAATGTTGGTAGCGGAGGAGGGACTCGAACCCCCGACACATGGATTATGATTCCACTGCTCTAACCACCTGAGCTACTCCGCCATCAATCGGGTCCGGGCGATTGATTTAATCACCCCGAAACTCTCTCTGGAAGGCGGCGCTATAGTCATAGCGTTCAGCCCGGTCAACAAGCTGAAGCGAGAAACGCGCTAAAACTTGCACCGCCAATGCGATCCGCGCTAACAGCGCTTTTCAGGCCGATATGTGGCACCAAGGGGCAGATATGAACGCATTTTATGACATATTGATTGTTGGCGCTGGCCATGCAGGCGCGCAAGCGGCAATCGCATTGCGTCAGAAGAAATTTGAAGGCTCCATCGGTCTGGTGGGAAACGAGAAATATCCACCTTATGAACGACCGCCGTTGTCGAAGGAATATCTTGCGGGCGAAAAACCGTTTGAACGGATTTTGCTTCGGCCTGAAAGCTTCTGGGCAGAACGCGAGATCGATTTACTCACCGGCCGCAGAGTGTCGAAACTCGACCCAGTTGGCAAGAAAGTGACCTTGGCATCCGATGATGAAATTGGCTATGGCAAGCTGATATGGGCGACAGGCGGTTCTCCGCGCATGCTCGATTGTCCAGGTAGCCAGGCGCGCAACATTCATGCCGTCCGATCCCGCGCGGATGTCGACAAGATCATGGCTGCTTTACCCACGGTTAAAAAAGTCGTCGTCGTCGGCGGCGGCTATATCGGACTAGAAGCGGCTGCAGTGCTAACCAAATTGGGCAAGCAGATTACAATCGTCGAATCTCTTGACCGGGTTTTGTCCCGCGTGGCCGGTGAACCACTCTCGCGATTTTATGAAGCAGAACATCGCCGTCAAGGAGTGACAATAGAATTGGAAGCAACCGTCGCTGGTTTTGAAACCGGTGATGATGGTATTGCCACCGCCGTTACGCTTGCCGACGGCCGGACGCTGGATGCAGACATGTTCGTGGTTGGCATCGGCATCATTCCTGAGACCGGTCCACTCGTGGCGGCCGGCGCAGCGACCGGTAATGGCGTCGACGTCGATCAGCATTGCCGCACCAGTCTGGAAGATGTCTACGCGATTGGCGACTGTGCAGCACATAGCAATGCTTTTGCTGACGGCGCCATGATCCGGCTAGAATCGGTCCAGAATGCCAATGATCAGGCAAAAGTCGCTGCACTCGACATATTGGATGAAGAAACCGAATATAATGCCGTACCCTGGTTCTGGTCGAACCAATATGATCTGAGATTGCAAACCGTCGGTCTTTCGACCGGCCATGACAGCTATGTCGTTCGTGGCGATCCGGATTCGCGCAGTTTTTCGGTAATCTATTATCGCCACGACAAGGTCGTGGCGCTCGATTGTGTGAACGCCACCAAGGACTATGTGCAAGGACGCAAAGCCGTTGTGGAAGGACTGAACCTCGACAAGGACGAACTCGTCAATACCGAGATTCCGATCAAGGAAGTCGGAATCCGCTAGCTCCCTCGAAAGGGCCAGGTACCAATATCTTGCCAAGGACCATCGACATAATAATGTAGCCCGATCCCGTGAATAGCAAAGGGACGCGATTCGAACTCGACTGACAGCTCGTCAAAAAGGCGCTGGGCTTCTCTCGGAACAACCTTGTTCTGGACAGTGATATGCAGCCTGGGAATTTGCTGATCCTGTGCCACGAGCAATCCGGCGAACAGGTCGGCCAGCTCCATCCGCAGAGCAAGCAAATCTGGCGCATGCAGCTGGTAGGCCACACCGCGTCCGAGATGGATCAGGCCGGCCAGCCTCGCCTCGGGCTTCGGCAAGCTGCTGGTCAGCGCGGCCACCGCAGACCTGATTTCATCCAGCGCTTGCGGCGGCAGATGGTGAAACAGTGTGATATGGGCGCTTACTATGTTCCGTTCCGGCGGGAAATAACTTCTGCGCAGGCTATCTGCCCAGGCGAATTCCGCCCTGCCCATTTGCGCCGTCATAATAATGGGTTTGTTGAGGCGCTCCATGGTCCGACGCTATCGCACAGTATAAAACCGCGAGCAATTTCTCGCTCGCGGTTTTATTTTGAATAGCAGGCTATGCCTAGGCAGCTTTGCGCGCCGCTTTTTCGCCATCCAGCCAGTTGAGCAACTTTTCCGGAGTCGATTCGACATAGGGATCATTGTCGACACCGTCGTCGTTGATACCCGGCTCTTCAAACCAAGCACTAACCACACCGTCGTCTGCGATCATCGAATAGCGCCAACTGCGCTCACCAAAACCGAGGTGGTTTTTCTTGATCAACATACCAATCCGCCGGGTGAAATCACCCGATCCGTCGGGAAGCAGCTTCACGTTTTCGAGACCCAGGGATTTGCCCCACTGGTGCATCACGAACGCATCATTGACAGAGATACAATAGACATCGTCGACACCGCGCGCCTTAAACTCGTCATAGAGGCGTTCAAAAGCCGGGCACTGTTCATTCGAACAGGTCGGGGTGAAGGCTCCGGGCAGAGAAAAGACAGCGATACGTTTGCCAGCGAACAGATCGTTGGTGTTCACATCCTGCCAGCAAAAGGGGTTTTCTCCCTCAGCAGATTCGTCGCGAATGCGTGTTTTCAGAGTAACTTGGGGGATATTTCTACCGATCATCATCAGCTCCATTTGTTTCAATGACCGGCAAATAACATCGATTCACTTATCGGTTAAATTGATTTACTCTTCCTTACTGATTTACATAATCACTCACTAGCCGGATTCGCTTGAAAGCCCTCCGGCAAAACATCAGAATGTTCGCGAGTTTCTGAGGGATAGGGATATAGTATGACTGAAACGACAAAAGCTCCGATCTGGTTCTGGATCACTGGCGCAGTGGCTCTCATCTGGAATGCGCTTGGTCTGCTTGCCTATTTTCAGCAGGTTTTGATGAGCGCCGAGGAATTTTCTGCCCTGCCCCAGCTGCAACAGGATCTTCTGGCCACACAGCCTGCCTGGGTATCTGCGGCCTTTGCGATCGCTGTTTTTGTGGGCTTTGCGGCGACCATCACCTTGCTGATGCGCAAGCGGGTCGCGGTTCGTCTGTTCCTGGCTTCTCTGCTGGCGGTGATTGTCCAGTTCAGCAGCTATTTTATCATCGATGGTTATCGGGAATTTATTGCCGGCGAGGAATGGGCGATACCAACTCTGGTTGTTGTTTTTGCCCTGGCCTTTCTATTGTTTTCGCGACAGGCAGAAAAAAATGGCCTTCTGCAGTAGATCAAGATGATGTGCTGAACGGCGTGAAATTAGTATCTTCATCATAAATATCGACACCCTCGCGCCGTTTGAGCCATCCGACAACGAGATAGGTCACCGGCGTCAGCACCGCTTCCCAAAGCACTTTCAACACCCAATTGGTCACCATCACGGCAATCACAGCCGACGTTTCCCATTGGCCCAGAAATGCCAGAGGATAGAAGATCAGGCTGTCGACGCCCTGCCCCAGGACCGTCGAACCGATGGTACGACTCCAAAGGGCTTTGCCCTGGGTCCAGACTTTCATCCGCGCCATCACATAGCTGTTCACAAATTCACCGGCCCAGAAGGCAACAATCGAGGCGCCGACGATGCGCGGGACCTGACCGAACACGCTTTCATAGGCAGCTTGCCCCTCCCATCCCTCTGCCGGCGGCAGGGACACCACCACCCAGCTCATGAAGGCCATGAACAATAGTGCGCCAAAACCAGCCCAGATGACCCGTCTCGCCCGCGCATACCCATATACTTCGGTCAGCACGTCGCCGATCACATAGCCAAGCGGAAAGAATAATATGCCCGCACCATAGATCCATTGCTCGCCGCTGATCATGATGAAAGTGGGCTTGGCAGCACCGATGACATTGGACAGCAGCAACACGGTCACAAAGGCCGCCATCACAAAATCATAATAACGGAATCGATGGCCGGTCTGGCTGGAAGCGGAAGTCCGCTGGATGGGATTTTTGTTCATAGACTGCTCTTAATCCACATGCGCGACATTTCAACAATTTAGGTGGCTTAGGTATATCACGGTTTGCAGCCGGCCAAAAGACCGCTAAAGCCCCGGGACATAAAGCGCCCGTAGCTCATCTGGATAGAGCGCGAGACTTCTAATCTTGAGGCAGCAGGTTCGAGTCCTGCCGGGCGCACCATTTTGCCTATTTTTTGAAACCGCGCTGGACGGCAGCCATGGACTCCGATGTAATCGGATAACCAATGCCTTCCGGGATGCACAAATGGGCCTCGCCCTCTCGTTTCTCGATATGGGGGGACACCATCACCAAGGGGTGATCCTTGACATGGGCCACAGCCTCATCGAACGATCCGAATTGCGCAAGCCGCTCCAGATTGCGCTTAGTCGGGAAGATGATCTTCACCTCGCCCGCTTCGGAGCGATCCAGAATCGACTGCGCGCTGCCCCAGAACAGATTGTAATTTTCGGTTTCGTCGACAGTGGCCTGCGCCTTGTGATCATCATGTGAGATCATGTAGAAACGGGTGTCGAAAACCCGCTTTTCCGCAAAGGGAGGGCACCAGCGCGAGAAGGGTATCAGCTTCTCCAGCTCCAGCTGCCAGTCAAACTGGTTGCAGATATCGGCCAGATTGGTTCCCTGGTGCAGCGCGTGCCTGGCATCGAAAACCCGTTTGGCATCCAGATTGCCTTCGACCGCGACTGCAATCCCGGTTTCCTCGATCGATTCCCTAACTGCCGCGATGCGCGCGCCATATTCTTCAAAATCATCATGGCCGAGCGTTTTGGCATATTCAAAATCCGCATCATCGATTCGGCCGCCGGGGAAAACGGCAGCACCCGCGGCGAATACCATTTTTGCCGAGCGCTCCACCATCAGCAGATCGGGCGCGTTGCTGTCCGGCTGATCGCGGAAGATCACCAATGTTGACGCGGGAATAGGTTTGGGCATCGGTTTGCCGGTGATCGCATCCATGGCGGGCGCTTCGAGGCTGGTCTTTGTTTCGGGCATGTTTTCATATGAACAGCAAGTGACTGCTTTGCAAAGTGTTTCGAGCTTCTCCGCTTGGCGCTCACTGATTTGCCAAAATCCTGGCGGCTCTATCTCACGGTCTTTGTAACCGGCCTGGCGATGCGGCTGCAGTGGATCAGCCTGCCCGAAAATCTGCAAATGCTTGATGCCCTTGCCAATCCCAGGGTTCTGGGGATTAGCGCCCTTGGGGCGCTGGCCGAGCTTTTCGCCGACAAGATTCTCTAGATCGACTCCATTTGAGACACGATTCACACCGCGATTCGGGCACTGGGCGGTGCCCTGCTCGCGCTGGCCGTTGTCGACGCCAGTGATTCTGTTGGTCAGGTCATCGTCTTCCTATTGGGCGGCGGGGAGGCGATGATGAACCACTGCTCAAAAGCCGGCGCCCGCGCCCTCGTGAATACCAGTCCTGAACCGGTCAGCAACGCGGTCGTCTCTAACGCCGATGATATAGCATCCGGCGGCCTGTTATTCCTGGCCTTCACAAATCCGGGCGGCGCGCTGATCATCGCATCCGCGCTGTTATTCCTCTGCATCGTTCTGGTCTTCAAAAGCTACAGGCTCTGGCGGGAAATGGTGTCCAGCGGAAGTTAGCCAGTGAGCGTACCATATTCGACCAAAATACGAAGCGCAATATACAGAGAGAAAGAAAATGGTCGGGGAGACAGGATTTGAACCTGCGACCC
>JABMNS010000353.1 GCA_013204445.1 Sphingomonadales bacterium | reverse complement strand
GAAGCCTTCTACCAGCTAGAAGCTGGTGGGTTTACTCCCAAGGTGAGACACTAAAATAATTGGCTTTTTTCTAATTTTTTTGTTGGTTTTAAAGCGCATAACATCATTCATTTTCCGTTTACCAAATATTTGGCTTTCTTTGCCATATGACCGGCATGGATTATGCACAAACACAGAATTTTGGATGGCGGCCGCATTTGCGTGCAACCCCTGCCCTCAGCCGCTGGCTTGCGCTGGCGCTTGGCGCCGCTTCCCTGATTCTTGCGACAACGGTCGGCACCAGTGATCTGACCAATCCGGCGATCAGCGATGATGTGCCTACCGATACAACCTACAAGCCGGAAAGCATCACGCTCGAAGGCGCGCCGCCGAGCGATGCCTCGAAAGACGGCGATGCCGGTTCCTTTGACGGCGGTTCGATCGCTGTAGCCCTGGACACGGTTCCGGGCGGACAAACACGCACCATCACTTTTCAAGTCACCATCAACTGATCTTAATCGGGGCATAGCAACATGATAAAAAGATTTTTTCTCGCGATAGCGCTGATCTTGCCGGGCACTGCCATGGCGGCCAATAGTGTCAGCCTGTCGAGCGATGTCTACATCGAACGCAAGGTCGCAAAGCCGAATGGCACCACCGCACTGGTGCTGGAACAGCCGACGACGGTCACACCCGGCGACAAACTTGTATTCGTCGTCAAATATAAAAATGTCGGCAGCGCGCCGGCTTCAGATTTTTCTGTGACCAACCCGCTCCCCAGAGCGGTGGTGTTCAATGGAACGTCTGATGGCACTGAAATTGTCTCCGTTGACGGAGGCAAAAGCTGGGGACCGCTTTCTGCCCTCACTTACCTGAGCGGAAATGGCGACCTTCGCCCCGCTCTTATGGCCGATGTAACCCATGTGAAATGGAAATTTAATCGTTCCCTTTCCGTAGGTTCGGGAGGGAAATTGATTTTTCGCGGCACTGTAAAGTGACCGCGACTGTACCGGAACGCCGCGGGGTTAGGCGATCCAAATAAGTTGAACAGGAGACAGTTATGACCAGTGTACTGAAACTTCTCGTTAGCTGGAATTTCGGGAAGATCGCGTGCGCAACGCCGTCGCCGGTGCATCCGGCCCGATCGGCGGCGCTCCGCTGCTCGTCAATGGCGACGTCACCGCGCGCCGGATTATCAACAGTCTGAGCATCAACTATACTCCCATCGACGCGAAAGACGGCATTTTCATCGAAGCCGGGGAATATAGTTTGTTCTGGGGAAGCCTCTATGTTTTCGACCGGTTCGGTCCAGATGATGTGGAAGGCTGGAGCAATGTGGTGGCCGCGGACGTCAAGTTCGACCTGTCCGACACGATCGATGTCGGCGGCCAAGCCACTGTGCGCATCGGCAATGATTTTGACAGCATCGCCTATTCTGGCGGGCCGAGCGTCGGCATCATGCCTTTTAAGAACGGCTATATTTCCATCGGCTATAATATTGTCGGCTTTGCAGACCGCGACTTTGAAGAAAGCCGCTATACCAGAGACATCTCCCTCATCACCTTCCGCCTCAAATTTGATCAGGAAACGATAGGAAATCTGGAGGTCTAGTCGGCACGCCGTCTGTCGGAGCCGCCAACTCTCAGTCAGCGAATAACAATACCGGCGTCTCGAGAAAATGCTTGAGTGCTTGCACATAGCTCGCCGCATCATAGCCATCTACAACCCGGTGATCGCACGAGATTGACAGGTTCATCAGCTTGCGCGCCTGAATTTCGCCATCAATAATCATCGGCCGTTCGACAATCTTGTTCGGCCCAATAATCGCCACTTCCGGTCGGTTAATAACGGGTGTCGTCGCGATCCCGCCCAATGGCCCCAGCGACGTCAATGTAAGCGTCGATCCCGACAGTTCAGAGGCTTTTGCCGTACCATCGCGGGCGGCAGCTGCCAGACGGCCGATTTCCGTCGCCAATTGCCAAATATTCATGTCCTGTGCGTTCCGCAGAACCGGCACCATCAGCCCCTGGTCCGTCTGCGTGGCCATGCCGAGATGAACCGCACCGTGCCGCGTTACAATGCCCGCTTCGTCGTCATAAATGGCGTTCAACATTGGAAATTGCGGCAGCGACTTGCAGATGGCGACAATCAACAACGGCAGCATCGTCAACTTCGGTCGCTCACCGCGATTGGCATTCAGATCGGCGCGCAGGTCCTCTAATTCGGTCATGTCCATTTCGTCAACATAGGAGAAATGCGGAATATTCCGTTTAGATTCTGCCATATTCTGAGCGATTTTACGCCGCATTCCGATGACTTTGATGGTCTCGTCTTTGCGCTTGCGAGAAGCTCCGGACGGGCGATATCCCTGACCCGAACCATAATTCAGAAAGGCATCAAGATCACTGTGCCTGATATGATCGCCCTGTGCTTTGACCTCGCTGAGATCGACGCCAAGGTCGGCTGCCCTCTTTCGCACGGCCGGCGTGGCCAGCGGTTTCTTCCCGCCATAATCTGACGGCTTGGCGTCAGTTTTATCCACCTTTAGTGCCGGAGTCTCTTTAGACTCTTTCTGAGCTGCTACCTTGACTCTGCTTGCGTCTAATTTATTTTTTATTTCAATATCTTGCTTTGAAAATTCGACTTCAGCTTCGGCTTTACCAGCGCTTGCTGATTCCTTGCCGGATGCTTCCAGTTCTTCCCGGTCGACATCACCCGCAACTTCGATCTCAACCAGCATCGAGCCGATCGCGATGATATCCCCTTCTTCTCCGGCAACGGCAATGATCTTGCCCGAAACCGGCGCTTCCATCTCGACCGTCGCCTTGTCGGTCATCACATCGGCAAGCTGATCATCTTCAGCAACGACATCACCAATTTTGACATGCCATTTAACGATTTCCGCTTCAGCAATACCTTCGCCAATGTCAGGCAGGTTGAATATATATGTGCTCATGATTTCAAATCCCCAACAATTTTTTCCAGCGCTTCACCAATCCGGACCGGTCCCGGAAAATAGGCCCATTCCAGACTGTGCGGATAGGGTGTGTCAAATCCGGTGACCCGTTCAATCGGTGCTTCGAGATGATAGAAACAGCGTTCCTGTACCAGCGCCGATAGCTCTGCACCAAATCCGCTGGTCCGCGTTGCTTCATGCACGATCATGCAGCGGCCGGTTTTCTTGACCGACTCTTCGATCGTCTCGATATCGAGCGGCACCAGCGTGCGCAGATCGATGACCTCGGCATTTATGTCATGTTCTTCGACCACGGCCTTGGCGACATGAACCATCGTGCCATAAGCGAGAATCGTAACCGCATCGCCTTCACGGACAATCTTGGCCTTGCCCAGCGGCACGGTATAATGGCCCTCAGGCACTTCGGATTCGGCAAATTTCGACCAGGGCGAAACCGGATTGTCATAATAGCCGGTGAACGGACCATTATAGATCCGCTTGGGCTCAAGGAAGAGCACCGGATCATTGTCCTCGATGGAGGCGATCAGTAGGCCCTTGGCATCATAAGGCGTTGACGGGATCACCGTTTTCAAACCGGACACATGAGTGAACATGGCTTCGGGCGACTGGCTATGCGTCTGCCCGCCAAAAATACCGCCGCCAACAGGCGATCGAACGGTCATTGGTGCAGTAAATTCGCCTGCGGAACGATAGCGCAGACGCGCCGCTTCCGAGATCAGCTGATCCATGCCCGGATAGATATAGTCAGCAAATTGAATTTCCGGCACGGGCCGCAAACCATAAGCACACATTCCCACCGCCGCGCCGATGATGCCGCATTCGGATATCGGCGTATCAAAGCATCGCGTCTTGCCAAATTTTTCCTGAAGACCAGCGGTCGCTCGGAAAACGCCGCCGAAATAGCCGACATCTTCGCCCATGATCACTACATTCTCGTCGCGCTGCATCATGGTTTCGAGGCCGCTGTTGATGGCCTCTATCATGTTCATGACGGCCATTTGATTTCCCGCTCTTTATTCGCCTGTGCAGCCTGCTCTTTAAGGTGCCAGGGCATTTCTTCGAACACATCCTGAAACATGGTCTCAAAAGGCTGGTGCAGGCCATGGCCCAATATACCGTTTTTGGCGGCTTCGATGACCGCCTCCTTGACCGCTTTGAGACATTCCGCGTCCAGCTGCTCCTGCTGCTCGACGCTCCATACGCCGCGTTGGATCAGATGCCGCTTGAGCCGCATGATCGGATCACCAAGCGGCCATTCCTCGCGCTCCTGCGCACTGCGGTAAGCAGTCGGATCATCCGACGTGCTATGGGCTTCGGCGCGATAGGTGAAATGTTCGATCAAGGTCGGGCCCTGATTGGTCCGTGCCCGTTCTGCCGCCCAGCTTGTGGCCGCATAGACGGCCAGCGGATCATTGCCGTCGACTCGCAGGGCAGCGATGCCATATCCGACGCCGCGCGCGGCGAATGTCGTCCGCTCCGCACCGGCAAAGCCGGAGAAGGACGAAATCGCCCACTGGTTGTTGACGACATTCATGATCACCGGGGCATTATATACGGCAGCGAATGTCATGGCTGCGTGGAAATCACCCTCGGCGGTCGATCCTTCACCGCACCAAACGGCAGCAATCCGGCTATCGCCCTTGCTGGCGCTGGCCATCGCCCAGCCCACTGCCTGCGGATATTGCGTCGTCAGATTGCCCGATACCGTGAAGAAATTCAGCTCCCGCGAACTATACATGATCGGCAGTTGCCGACCCTTGAGTTTGTCCGCCTTATTAGAGAAAATCTGATTAACCATCTCGATCATCGGATAACCGCGGACAAACAAAATTCCTTGCTGGCGATAGCTCGGGAAACACATGTCATCGCCGTGCAACGCCATGGCGGTGCCGACCGATGTCGCCTCCTCGCCGGTGCATTTCATGTAGAAACTGGTTTTGCCTTGTCGTTGCTGCCGGTGGAGCCGATCATCAAAAGTGCGCACCTGCACCATCGTACGGAGCATCTTGATCAATATTTCGTCATTCAGCTTCGGGTCCCAAGGACCAACGGCCTTATGGTCATCATCCAGCACGCGGATCATGTCATAGACCATATCCCGCATATCTTGCGGTGCGGTATTTATGTCCGGGCGCACTTGCGCGCCGGCTGGAGGAATATCCAGATCGCTATAATCAACCGCATCACCCGGACGGAATTTCGGCTCCGGCACGTGCAGAGTCAGTGGCGGCAAATTGCTTTTGGGTTTTTCGTCAGCCATCAAGCCTCTCCAGCAAGAATCGCGCAATTGTTGCGCTGCAATATTCGTTCAACTAACTGTTACAATATTACAAAACCCAATTTAGGTCAATCTCCCTGCCCTTTTTATGGATCAAACGGCCACCGGCGCGGAAATATGGGATTGCGGATGATAATCCTGCACCTCGAAATCACCAATATCATAGTCAAAAATCGAATCGGGTTTGCCGAGGATTTTCAATTTCGGCGCACCCGACGGCTCTCGCGCGATCTGCTCTTCCACCAAATTTGCATGATTAAGATACAGATGCACATCGCCGCCATTCCAAACCAGTTCGCCCGGCTCGAGATCACATTGCTGCGCTATCATGCGGATCAGCAATGCTGCCGAAAAGACATTGAACGCAAAGCCAAGGCCAAGATCGCAACTGCGCTGATAGAGTAGCCCAGACAGTTTTCCGTCGGAGACATAAAACTGATAGGTCTTGTGACAGGGTGGCAAGGCCATCTGGTCCAGCTCGGCAACATTCCAGCCCGTGAAAATATGACGGCGCGAACCGGGGTTGTTTCTGATGCCCTCGATAAGCGCAGCGATCTGGTTGATGCCCTTTTCCTCGCGACGATACAGTCCTTCGCCAACTGGTGTATAGCGGGGCCAGTCGACCCATTGCTTGCCATAGACCGGACCCAGATCTCCCCATTTTGCAGCAAAAACATCATCCTCGATAATCCGCTGTTCAAAAGCATCCCGGTCAATATGCGCGCCGGCTTGCTTGCGATATTTGTCGAGCGGCCAGTCAGTCCAGATATGCACCTTTTGCTTCACCAACTCGCGGATATTAGTGTCACCGGTGAGAAACCAGAGCATTTCCCGTGTCGCCGTTTTCCAAAAAACACGCTTGGTCGTGAGCAGCGGGATAGCATTATCAGCGAGATCAAAGCGCATCGTCACACCGAAAATGGCGCGCGTACCCACGCCGGTTCGGTCAACACGTTCATCACCCTGCGTCCAGATTTGCCGCATCAGGTCGAGATATTGCTGCTCATAATGCTGTCCGGGAATCAAGCGATCATTCTCCAATTTCATCTTCGGCTATGCTAGACCCCTCAGCAGATATGCTCAACCGGCCTGTTCTATTTCGGTCCATATTTACACCACTTTTGCTCAAGCCTTTTCGACGTTGCCAGCGACCAATGATTTGAACCGCAATTCCCGCTTTCATATAAGCCGCGCAACACATTCTTTGCGCGCAAAAATGCAAATGGATCAGGAAGTAGCTCAGCCTGTTATAGTAAGGCGTTCGGGATACCGGGGCCGGAGGTTCGAATCCTCTCTTCCCGACCAATTATTTTTCGAACATGCCTCCGGTTCAGCGACCATCGAAGAGCCCGAAACATCGATGCGAGCAGGACGATCTCATGGCCCGACTGCGCCGAACTCTTCTTTGACATCGGCACCGGTCAAACGGTTTAATCTCGGTAATTGAGGTTGTCGGTGAAATAGACGGCTGAACTTCGTTTCACTTCTTCCATGACCGGGAAGGTGGTCGCCTGATGCACTGCCGGCAAATCATTGATGCTGTTTATCAGAATCGAGCGATATTCTTCCATTTTCCAGCAACGCACCTTGAGCAAATAATCGAACCCTCCCGCCATCATATGACAAGATTGAATGACGTCTATTTTCTTCACGGCCCGATTAAATTCATCGAGATGACGGCGGGTGGTGGCCTCCAGTTTCACTTGAATGAATCCGACGTAATTTCGTCGGACCTTGCACATGTTCACCCGAGCGTGATAGCTGGTAATATAGCCTTCTCGCTCCAGTCGCGCAGTTTTCGATGGCAGAGAAGGACATTCCTGCGGCCATCGAACGCGGTCATTTTGATGCACTGCTGGTTTTACCCGACGATTTGGCCAGCCGCTATGTCCACGAGAAGAGCGTAACCCGCAATATCGCGGAAGCGGAAAGGGCTATATCCCTGTTTAACGCTTGAAGTTAACCCTGACCACACCATTAGCCCTCTGATCTAGCTAAAAATGGGAAAATGAGCCTGCAAATCGGCGTTAACCTTATATTGAACATAGGCCTGTAGTTCATCCAATCATGAACACACGCGTTTTAATAGTCGATGATCGGCCCACCAATCTGCGGATTTATGCCCAGTTTGTAACGTTGATGGGGGAAAAATATTCCGCCGTCACCTATTCTAATCCCGTCGAGGCGCTGGAGTGGCTGCGTGACAACGACGCGGATTTGATGGTTGTGGACTATCGCATGCCTCAGATGAACGGTGCAGAATTTATACGGAAAGTCAGGGTGATGCCCGGCGCCAGTGAGATTCCTGCGATTGTAATCACAGCGCATCAAGACCGGGAGTGTCGGCTTGCCGCTCTTGATGCAGGCGCCACCGACTTCCTGCAAAGCCCAGTACCTCATGCTGAATTCTGCAGTCGCGCTATGTCGCTGCTGAGCAAAAGTAAAAAAAGTGTGACCCTGCGCAAGCGCGCGTCGGAAATTGGGCGCAAGTATACAGCGTTCGGTGCGACAGCCTCAAACGAGGGGCCTTCAGGCAAAAGCATGCTTGAACAAATTATCGACACCATCCCCATCATGATCACCGCTACCGATCGTTCGGGGAAATGCCTGTTTACAAACGCCTATCAATCCGCGTTGTTTGACAAAGACCCGGATGAAATGGTGGGCACTGATTTTGCCAATAACTTCGAAGCCACTCAGGCTGCCAATATCCGCCGACAGGACGCACTTGTTCTGAAATCAAGCCTTGCTATTCCGCATTATGAAGAGGAAATCACCAGCGACGGTGTCGATCTGATTTTCCATTGTAACAAATCGCCACTGCTCAATCATAATGGTGAAACAATTGGCGTTCTGACAACCGCAGTTGATATAACGGCCCGGAAGTTTGCCGAGCAACATAGAACGCACTTGGCATTGCATGACATGCTGACCGGACTTCCCAATCGCGTGTTGCTTGCTGAGAATGTCAAATCAACCATTGCAAATTGCAAGAAAACGAACAGCCAAGCCGCTCTATTGCTGCTTGACCTGGATCGCTTCAAAATCATCAACGATACCCGCGGTCATCATAGCGGCGACGCGCTTTTGCGTGAAGTTGCAGAGCGCATTTCCAAGGCCATCGGTCCAGGGGATTTTGCGGCGCGCATCGGCGGCGACGAGTTTGCGATCATTTTTGGCAAATTCGAAAATATTGATTCCATCAATTCGCGCTGTTCCAAACTTCTAAAGGCGCTCCACGAACCCTATGCGATCAGCGGCATGGGTCAGGTTATCAGTGCATCGATAGGCGTAAGCCTGATCCCCAACGACGGCGATGAATATGAAGAAGTTCTGCGCATGGCGGATCTTGCCATGTATGATGCCAAGGCCAATGGCCGAAACTGTTTTCGGTTTTTCTCGGAAGACATGAACGAAATTGCCCAAGCCGATGCAGCACTGGAAAACGAATTGCGTGATGCATTTAACAAGAACCAGTTTGTGCTAGAATATCAACCAATTGTCGCCGCCCAATCTCTCGAATATGTCGGCTTGGAAGCTCTGATCAGATGGAATCATCCGCGTCGGGGGCGGTTGCTGCCGATCCAGTTCATTCGGGTTGCCGATGAGAGCGGGCTTATGGATATGCTCGGCAACTGGGTAATTGGGGAAGTATGCCGTGAAATAAAATCGTACGCAGATCGGGGCATTGATCTACCACGCGTTGCGATCAACGTTTCACCGAGACAATTTCAAAATCAAAATATTTGCGATGAATTGCTGGCACATATTAAAGCCAATGGCATTGCACCATCGAAGATCACCATCGAGATCACCGAAGAATTGCTGATCGAAAATAATGAAGAAGTCAGAGCGACGCTGCAGCGTATTCGCGACCATGGGGTAGGAATCTCCATTGATGATTTCGGAACCGGCTATTCCTCCCTGCAATATCTGAGGGACCTACCCGCCAATTGTCTCAAAATTGATCGCACTTTTATTTCGCGCATTGAGGATAGCCCAGCAGATCGCGCTATCATCGGAACCATCGCGCATCTTGCGCATGCGCTCGGCATGCGCGTGGTTGCCGAAGGGGTTGAAACTTATGCCCAACTGGATTTGCTGCGCGTTTCGGGCTGCGATGAGATTCAGGGATTCATGATCGCGCGTCCACAGCAGGCCAAAGATCTCGGCAAATTATTAAACGGCAGGAAAAATGATCCGTCCAGCCGTGCGGCAAAAGGCTAACAACATTGTTGTCCATAACATCAAGCGAGCCGACTAAGTCGCATAAGGGCCACATGCATCCGAAGAGCGGTATGGACGGTCAGGCGCGTGATCGTGAGCATGAGATGATCAGGAACCGGATCATTTTGATAATCCTTGCATGGTCAGCTTTCTCTATCTTGGGTTCCTCTGCCGGATTGATCATCGGATTCGGCGTCTATTTCGTTGTGAGTATCGCGATCGCAATTGCCTATCACCTGCACCCCCAGCCTTCGAGCTTGAGGCGATTCATGGGACTTTGCATAGATTTTGGCGCGGGAGCTCTCCTGTTCCACATCGGCGGCGAGAATTTTGCGGCTGTTTATCCTATGTTCCTGTGGGTCATTCTCGGCAACGGTTTTCGTTTTGGAGTGAGCTGGCTGTATCTGGCTTCGGCGATGGCGGCTATCGCGTTTGGATGGACGATCTATACCGTCGACTATTGGCGCAACAGCCCATCATTGTCGATCGGCTTGCTCGTCGCACTGGCAGTGATACCGGCGTATTGCTCAACACTGATAACCAAAATATCACAAGCCAAGGAAGAGGCTGAGGCCGCAAACAAAGCCAAGAGTCTGTTTCTTGCCAGCATCAGCCATGAATTGCGTACCCCGTTGAACGCCATCATTGGCTACGGCACCCATTTACTTGACATGAAGCTTCCTGAGAAACAGCATCAGATGATCGCTACCAGCGTTTCCGCGGGGCGTCATTTGCTCCATCTGATCAATCAGCTTCTGAACTTTGCGCATTCGGAATCTCTCGATGAACTGCCCGAGCCGAAACTATTTTCTCTGGTAGATATTCTGTCCGAGGTTCGTGATATCATGCAGATCGCTGCCGACGAGAAGAAGCTAAAAATCATCCTTCAGGCAGAGCCGAGCAGCGACCAGATCATTTCTGGGCAACTCGATTATATCCGTAACATTCTCATCAACCTCACGAGCAATGCCGTAAAATTTACAGAAGCAGGGTCGATCACTTTAAGATGTGGATTCAGTTCAGCAAATAACCCTGCACAAATGTGGGTTTCGGTAACCGACACCGGGCCCGGCATTCCAGCCGATGCACAACAGAAAATCTTTGATGTTTTCCAGCAGGCGAATGACACTATTGCGCGCGAGTTCGGCGGAACCGGATTGGGATTGGCGATATGCCGAAAACAGGCCACCCAGATGAGTGGCCATATTTCCGTGGATAGCGAACTTGGCACTGGCAGCACATTTACCCTTTCGTTTCCTTCAGAAATTTCGGAAACTGAAGAATCTAACACGGATGACGATGGCGTCAGGATCCTTTCGCTGACGCGGGATCTCAATGCTCCGATCGTCTGCAATGATGATAATCAACCCGTTAAAATAGACCATATCCAATATCATGAATCGGACGACATCGAGAAAATTCTCGGTCACCGCAATCTTGCACTTTATGATATCGCGCTGCTGGATGAAGCCATCGCAAGCGATCATGATGACCAATCTCCCGTATGGTCCGCATTCCGCAAAGCAAAGCTTCCTCCCGTCCTGTTTGTCGAAGGAAAAGCGAAAAATCTAAAGGACATTCAATTGCGGGCGGCGTTCGCGACGCTGCTGCCGGCAGGTTCAGATTTCAGCGCGATCCGCAGCGCAGTTCAGATCGGCTGTTCATTTGTCGGCTCGGGCGCACGGGAACAATCAGAAACTAACAACAACGATCAGCCGTCCAAAATTACATCGGTTCGGGTGCTGGTCGCCGATGACAATCGAACAAATCAGATGGTGCTTCACACTATACTATCCAATGCCGGCCACGAAGTTACTTTGGTGGCGGACGGAGAGAAAGCGCTGGAAGAGCTCGAACAAGGCTGCTTTGAGATTGTTTTTCTGGATGTGAACATGCCGATCATGGGCGGTATCGAATGCTGCAGACTATGGCGTCAAATAGAGGGTCCGCGAAAACATGTTCCGATCATCGGTTTGACAGCCGATTCTACTAAGGAAACCGAAGAAAGATGTCTCAATGCTGGCATGGACCTAAGGATCACAAAGCCGATTGAGGCAGCGAAATTGATCGAAGTTATCGCTTCGCAGACAGCCGATAGGATCGATCGCACAGAACGCAAAATCGGCTCCGATCCGTTGCGAGTGGTCAGCAATATCGCAGACCGAATTCGCAAGGCTGGTCCACCCGCCGTCGATCCAACACAGTTAGATTATCTTCTTTCGATAGGAGATGAGGCTTTTGTGCAATCCATCATCGAAGCCTATCTGGAAGATGCCAGCGAGATACTGACCGCATTCAGCAAATCGGTAGCCGATGGATCGGTTGATGATTTCCGCTTCCATGCCCACGCGTTCAAGAGCGGCGGCGCAAATGTCGGGGCAAATTTCTTAGTTGAAACATGTTCAAAGCTGGAAGTTATTACCGAACGGGAATTCAGCGAACGACGGTTTGAATATCTGGCAAAAATTGAACAACAAGTTGCCGATATTCGCGATTGCCTTGAAGTCGCTTCGGCACCCGGTCACGACAATATGTCGACCGAAAAAGCTGCGCTGATCTAGTCAGTCGTCAGACGACTCGAAGGGACCGCAAAATGCGACGATCCTGTGCTGTTGCCAACCGCTCCATCTTCCGGACATCCGCTTCTTCAAGATGAAGCGCGGTTTCAGCCCAGGTGTCGGTGATCTCCAGCAACTCTTTCAGGCTCACCGGATCGGCGATTTTCCGGGCACGATAGACAGCCCGTTCCGCGTGGAAGCGCTTGCGATTTTCCTTGGTATATCCGACGATGGCAGCTTCGCCCATCCCGTCCTCCGCCAATATATCGACCACACCCATGTCATATAGTTCGGTAGCAGAGAATAATTTGCCCTCGAGAATGAACCGCTCGGTATCCTTGCGGCCGAGGCGCTGCCGCAAAAAGCTGTAAGCGCCCATACCAGGAAAGAGATTAAAAAATATTTCCGGGAGCCCCATTCGTGCGCTTTTTTCGGCAACCAATATGTCAAAAGCCAGTGCGTGCTCAAAACCACCGCCCAATGCATCCCCTTGCACGAGGGCCATCGTGATAATGGGCGCGCCAAAGGCAGTGCTGTTTTCATATTGCATGTGCACACAGGTGCGGGCGTATTTTTTCAATGCTCCGAGATCACGACGACGGATGCAATCCGCGAAATGTTTCAAATCACCACCAAGATTGTAAATGCCAGGTGTTCGCGAACCAAAAACAAAATAACGCAAGGGATCTGAATTTTTTGAACCCTCCCGCGCATAGGTGGAGTGGATCCAGTCCTGGACCTTTTGGATCTCGTCGCCCAGTTCATAGGTATAGCTCGGGCGTGACTTCTGGTTCATGTAGCACCAGAATATTTCGTCGGAACGATCAAATCGCAACTCAATCTCGCGGAAATGTTTTGAGAAAATATCAGGCTCCGAATTGGCCGCCGCATGGACCAGCATACCATTCGTCTCGATAGACAAATTCCCATCCGAACCATTGGCAGCGCTAATACGAAAGCCCATACTATACTCCATGTCTGCCAAGGGCTTTAACGTTACAAAGTCTAACAAATCCTTGTGCTTAACGCGTGAATTTTATGATATGCTCCCTTTCAATGCAAGTAAAACCGAGAAGAATTTGTAACTTGCTTAATTGATTCAGAAATTTGCTTATCTTTGAGTCATTTGAGTCAAAATAATTCTCCGAAATTGAGTAATATTCGGCAAGATATGGTGCAAATTCTTGCTATCTCTGTTTCATTTTGGTTCTGATTTCGAGTGTTTGGGCTGTCCAAGCAACGATTATTTTCAACCCGCATCGGACTCTGCTCCGGCTGATTGATTCACCAATCCGCGGAACGCACGCACAGCAGACCGGTTGCCTTTAGTGACTTCGAAAACATCTTCGGCAATCGGCATGGCAACGCCGTATTTCTTGGCCAGAGCGATGACTGTCGGCGCACTTTTCACACCCTCAGCTACCATGTGCATTTCTGCGATGATTTCATCAATGGGACGCCCCTTGCCAAGCTCGACACCGACATGACGATTGCGGCTCAGCGGACTGGTGCAAGTGGCTATCATATCGCCCATACCAGTGAGGCCCGAAAATGTTTCGGGCTTCCCACCCATTGCGACGCCCAGACGCGTGATTTCGGCAAGCCCTCTGGTAATCAATGCTGACCGCGTATTGTCTCCGGCTCCCAGACCATCCCCCATGCCGACGGCGATGGCGATGATATTCTTGAGCACGCCACCCAATTCGCAACCCAGTAGATCGGTATTGGTGTAGACACGAAACACGCCCGAGTGGAAAAGCTGCTGCAGCTGTTTTACGATAATCTCGTCTTCCATTGAGATCACGCTGGCTGCTGCCTGCCCGGCCATGATTTCGCGCGCCAGATTGGGCCCAGTCAAAACGCCAACTGGATGACCCGGGAGGACCTCTTCGATGACCTCTGTCATCCGCTTGCTGGTGGCCATCTCCAGTCCCTTGGTAAGACTAATTACCGGAACCCATGGCCGCAGATATTGCTTTGCCTCTTCCAAAACACTGCGAAAATTATTCGAGGGTATTCCCATGACCAGAACATCGGCCCCAGACACGGCCTCGCCGATTTCGGAAGTTGCGGTCAACGCATGGGGCAATTTTATGTCGGGCAAATATTTGCTGTTGCAATGATTGTTGTTGATATCGCTGACGGTTTCGGGATCTCGCGCCCAGAGTTTTATCGGCGCGTTGCGCGAAACCAACGACGCCACCGTGGTGCCCCATGACCCGCCGCCGAGCAATCCAACTTTCAATTCCATAAATATGCTCCATCGACGTCTCCTCTAGCTGAAGACCGTCCTGTCTAAACTGAAGGTAATTTCAGTATTTTGCAAGGAACTCGAGATGGCGCTTGGCGGTTCCCTTAGGATTTTCGATCATCGGAACATGACCAACATCTTCAAACACGACCGATTCAGCATTGGGAATACCATCTTCCAGCACATTGACGCAACTGACATCGATCAACTGGTCGTGACGGCCCCAGATGATCAGCGTCGGCGCCTTCACCTGATCGAGATGGTCATTCAGAGG
>JABMNS010000352.1 GCA_013204445.1 Sphingomonadales bacterium | reverse complement strand
CGACATTGGTATGCTTGCCCTGCCAGCCGAGGCCAGCGGCTTCAGCCAGCGGTTTTTCCATTACTGGCGCCGTATCGACAAAGACCTTCACCTCGCACTCGGCCTGTTCGACCAGCCAACGGCCGGTGCGCTTGAGCGCGCCTTTGACGACATCGTGATAGTCCTTGCCCTGCGCATAAACCGAAATGCGGCCGTGATCGGAGACGCCCTCCAGCGCGAATGGATCGGTGGCCGGCGCATAGCTCATGCCGAGCATGACAATTGTTTGTACATCGGGCCACAGGGTTGCCGGATCGGACCGCTCATCCGCCCGGTTGGCCATCCAGAGCATGTCGCCCTGACGCCCTTGTGCGAGCCACTGCTGCAAGCGTTGCCGGGTTTCGGGCGCCAATGTGGCCGGCGCGATGCCGACAGCAGAAAAACCTTCTTCCATCGCCTTTTTTTCGAGCGCTTTTGCCAATCTTAACTTGTCATCCGCCATAGGCTGTCCCTATCAAACACTAGCATCAGATATGAAAGCCGTAAATGCACGCCCCCAATCCCGAATTTGCCATAGAGGCCCGCAATATTGTCAAAAGGTTTGACGGCGAAACAGCCGTTGATGGCATAGATCTGGCCATCAGAAAAGGCAGCATATTCGGCATATTGGGACCGAATGGAGCGGGCAAGACCACGACCTTGCGGATGCTGCTCGGGATCATCGACCCCGACGAGGGCGAGCGCTTTCTGCTCGGATCACCGGAACCGATTTCCAAAGCGCATCAGGTTGGCTACCTGCCCGAGGAGCGCGGCCTTTATCAATCGATGAAAGCCTTTGATGCGATTGCCTTCATGGGCGCGCTGCGCGGACTGCCGCTAGCCGAAGGCCGCAAGCGCGGGCGCGCGTTGATGGAAGCGCACGGGCTGGGCGATGCCGCCGATAAGCAGATCCGCCAATTATCCAAAGGCATGGCCCAGACGGTGCAATTGCTCGGCACGCTCGTCCACGAGCCCTATCTCATCATCCTCGATGAACCATTTTCCGGACTAGACGCGCTTAACCAGGGCAAGCTGGAACGTTTGATTCGCGACCAGGCCGACAAGGGCGTTACGATCATTTTCTCGACTCATGTGATCGCCCATGCTGAGCGGTTGTGCGAAGAAATCGCCATTATCGCCGATGGGAAGATCCCGTTCAAAGGCAAGGTTTCAGCGGCGCGGAACCGGCTGCGTCCGCAGGTTCATCTGGAGACGCGGAATCTCGATGGCCCCTGGCGCACGGCCATCCCCGCGGACTGCAAGCCACTCGGTCACAACTGGCATTTCACATTGCCGGAAAGCGGCGTGGAACCGCTGCTGCACGCGCTGGTCGAAGGCGGTGCCGGCATCGAATCACTTTCGATCGAGCGCCCGGGCCTGCACGACGCTTTTGTCCAGATTGCCGGCGAAGCGGTGGCCCGAAAAATGGATGAAGATGCCACGACCAACAATATGGACGAAGCCGCATGATCGAGACCATTCGCGCCGCCTATGTCATTGCTCGCCGTGATTTCACCGCGATCATATTTTCCAAATCCTTCTTTTTCTTTCTGCTGGGACCGCTATTTCCGATCGGCATTGCCGTTGCGGCCGGCGGGCTCGGATCACAGGTTTCCCAGGATATTGACAATTCCGTTATCGGTGTCGCCCTGAGCGCGGAAGAAGCCGATATATTGCTGGCGACGCGATTGCGCCTATCGCGGAGTCTCGGTTCCAAATCCATGCCGGAACTGTTGGTCCTGAGAGATTTTTCCTCACAGGAAGCCGACATTATCGCGAAACTGGACGGCGAGAAATCATTGGCCGCAATCCTGTCCGGCACGCTCGCCGCACCGGTGCTGACCGGATCGGAACGCGACGTCCAACGATGGCAGGGCAAGATCACCCTGCTGGCGGAAACCGCCCTTTCGCAGCCCGTCATGGTTGACATAGAAACAAGGTTTATCGGTCAGACCAGCAGTTCCAGCGAACGCAATCAACTCATGACGGCGCAGGCCGGTCAGGCGATCCTGATCCTGCTGACGATGATATTGGCGGGCATGGTGCTGTCCAATCTGGTCGAGGAAAAGACCAACAAGATCATCGAAATTCTGGCCGCCGCCATCCCGATGGATGCGATATTTCTCGGCAAACTATTCGCGATGCTGGGCATGGCCCTTGTCGGCATCACCGTGTGGAGCTCGATGGGTCTGGCCGTGGCTTTGCTGGTCGGCGGAAATTGGAGTGCCCTGCCCTCGCCCGCGGTCGGCTGGCCGATATTCGGCGTGCTGATGATATTCTACTTCTGCATGGCCTATCTGCTGCTGGGCTCGCTATTTCTCGGGATCGGGGCGATGGCAACAACCGTGCGCGAGGTGCAAACCCTATCGATGCCGGTCACCATGGGGCAATTGCTGGTCTTCTTTCTCTCATATTCTGCGATCACCAAGCTGGGCGAACCGGTCGAATGGTTCGCCGTCCTGTTTCCGTTCAGTTCCCCGTTCGCGATGATCGCGCGAGCGGCGCAGATGGACAATCTCTGGCAGCACGGCCTGGCGCTGATATGGCAGGCAATTTTCACGATGATCATCATCCGCTTTTCCGTGATGCTGTTCCGTCGCAACGTGATGAAATCTGGACAGGCCGCCCGCAAGAAAAGCCTGTTCGCCAGAGTCACCGGAAAATAGTCTTGGGATTCACGCAATTTGCCGAAAAGACATTGACATTGCTGTCAATAGCGGCAGATTGAACAAGTTTTGAAACGCAACCGATTGCTAAAAACAGTAACGGAAGGAGAGACTTATGGCATCCGTTCCCCAAATTGATCTGGGTAATCTGACTACCTCCCCCACCGCGGATGAGGCACTGGAGGGCTGGTATAAACGCAATCCTCCGATTGCTGATGGCGATGCCAATCCCTGGGACGTCAGCCGCGCGGAACTGTACAGCAAGGATCTCTGGCGCAAGCCGTTCGCAGAAATGCGCGCAACGGCACCGATCAATAAGATCGAAGGCGGCGTTCACGGAGATTTCTGGAACATCACCACCTACAAACCGATTCAGCATGTCGAGGCGCTTCCCGACATTTATTCTTCCGATGTTTCCCATGGCGGCATCACCATTGCCGATCCCGAATTTGATCAGGATTTCCAGCTACCGATGTTCATCGCCATGGACCGGCCCAAGCATACCGGCCAGCGCCGGACCGTCGCACCGGCCTTCACGCCGACCGAGATGAAGCGGATGGAAACCGAAATCCGCCAGCGCACCGAGGAAGTGCTCGACGGCCTGCCATGGGGCGAAAAATTCGACTGGGTCGACAAGGTTTCGATCGAGCTCACCACCGGCATGCTCGCCCTATTGTTTGGTTTCCCCTGGGAAGACCGCAGGATGCTGACCTACTGGTCCGACTGGGCCGGCGACGTGGAATTATCGGTTGCGGAAGATCTCACCGAGCAGCGGCGCCAGATATTATTTGAAATGGGTGCCTATTTCACCAAGCTGTGGAATGAACGGGTGGATGCAGAACCGACCCCCGACCTGATCTCGATGATGATCCATTCGGAACATATGCGCGATATGGATCCGATGGAATTCATGGGCAATCTGGTGCTGCTGATCGTCGGCGGCAATGACACCACGCGCAACACCATGTCGGGCGTGGCCTTTGGTCTGAGCCAGTTCCCCGAGGAACGGACAAAGCTGCAGCAGAACCCTGACCTTATTCCCAATGCGGTGCAGGAAATTATCCGCTGGCAGACCCCGCTTGCCCATATGCGGCGCACCGCGCTGGCAGATCATGATCTATTCGGTCATCAGATCAAAAAAGGCGACAAGGTCGTGCTTTGGTATATCTCCGCCAATCGCGACGAAGATGTTTTCCCGGAAGCCGACAAGATCAAGGTCGACCGCGAAAATGCCCGGCGCCATCTGGCTTTCGGCTACGGCATTCACCGCTGTGTCGGCGCCCGTCTCGCCGAGTTGCAGATCCGGATTTTGCTGGAAGAAATGCACAAGCGGCGGATGCAGGTCAATCCGACCGGCAAACATCGCCGCGTCCACGCCTGTTTCGTCCACGGGTTCCGCGAACTGGAAGTCGAGCTCTCGAAATATTGATCAGTTCCCGTTCAGGCGCAAGTCTGTAACCCATGGGCTTCCTGCTTCGAATGAATCAGGAAGTTAGAGAAGGATTACAGATGAAATCACCCGATCGGCGCACCTTCATATCCGGAACTCTGGCAGCCGTCGGAGCCTATGGTGTTGTGCGCCTGTCGGGCGTGTTCGATCAAGCAAATGCGCGATCCGGCGGACCGTTCAAAATCAATCGGACACCGGAGCAATGGCAGCAGCAACTGGGCGCGGCCCGCTATCGGATATTGCGCATGGCCGGCACCGAACGCGCTTATTCCAGCCCGCTGAATGGTGAGAAGCGCAACGGCGTCTTCGCCTGCGCCGGTTGTAATCTCGGCGTCTATAAATCGGATAAGAAATATGACAGCGGCACCGGCTGGCCGAGCTTTTGGGGTCCGGTCGCCAAGGACCGGATTGGCACGACAACAGATTACAAGATCGGCTATCCGCGGACCGAAGTCCATTGCGCGCGCTGCGGCGGGCACCTCGGGCATATTTTCAATGATGGCCCAAAACCAACCGGCAAGCGGCATTGCATCAACGGGCTCGCGCTAAAATTCATCCCCAACTGAACCGGGGGATCAGCTTTCCGGCGCGTCTACCTGCTGCCAGAATTCCAGCTTGATCCCGTCGCAATCGAGGATCCAGACAAATTTGTCATATCCTTCATCAATCTGCCCCAAAATCTCCAGGCCCTTTTCTTCGGGCTGCTCGACATAGACGTCCAGATCGTCGACCCGCAGGTTGATCATGAACTGCGCCGCGCTGGGTTTTAGATAGTCGGTGTCTTCCGGGAAATGACTGATCAGACTATAGGGCTTTTCGCCTTCCTCGTCCGATCAGTTGAGCATCGGACCAGATTCTCCGTCGAGCTCCAGATATTCCTTGCACCATTTGCGCGTTGCCGCTGGATACTTCACCTTGTGAAAAACCCCACCGATTCCGGTGACCCTTGCCATTATAGTCTCCATGGTTCTTATTTTTATACGCCCGGGGTCAGAACTATTATATTTTACGGATCGTTTCGCGACCTTATTGGCGTCACTCGCCAGACGATCAGGCTATTGTTCCGAATATGGACAGATTGCAGCCAGTCCGGTTTTTCGCCTTTGACCAGTTGGGCCCAGAGGCCTTCGGGATGCTTTTTCACATAGACGGCCAGCTCCGCCTCAGCATCGCAGGCGACTATATATCGAATACTGTGGGCCTCCAATAAACCACGGGCCACATCTGGTGCGGAGGTAAAAATCCTGATCTGGTCCGCCATGGCCTGGTCGTTGCGATGGTGGCTGGTGGCGAGCACATTATGCGGAGTCATCAGCAAAATGCGCGGTCCGAAATCAAACGGCGCCAGGATGTTAGACCGGGGCAAGGCGTTGAGCCGGGCGAGCGAATCATCATTCTCGCATGCGGCGGTCGCCAGATTTGCTTCGGCTTTTTGGTCCTCTCCGCCGACACCGTTGAATAGCGCGATGGCCAACGGTCCGGGCATGATTAGGAACACAACCGCTGCGGTGGCCAGGATACGCGATAACGGACGCTTGATGCCCCGCACCTTTACAAAGGCCTGATGCACGGCCCAGGCCATGAATGGCAGGGCAAAGGCTGACGCGACCGCCGTGGCACGCTGGACGAACAGCGACAGCACCAATGCCCAGAGAAAGGCATAGCCAAGGACAAATAATTTGCTGCGATCAATCTGCCGGGGTCGGACACGCAATATATATATCAGACTGCCCAGCCCGACTATGATCGATCCACCGAACAAGGTGACCATGGTCTTCCCGTTCTGATACCAGATCGGCAGACCTTCGAGGACATTGACCAGCCAATATTCACGGACGATCGGATCCATCGTGTTAAACGCCCCGCCGATACATCGCGGCGCAAGATCATAGAAGACAGCCAATGCCGCCACGCCGGCAACGACCAAGCTAACGACGCGCAGCGGGATGTTCGCGGGCAGCAATTTGATTGCCGGCAGGATGACAGCGGCCCCCGCCGCACAAGCCAGTAAATGCGCTGGCGAAAGCGCATCACAATAGTTGATGGCGACGTCGAAACCGCCCTGAGCGGCGCAATAGAAGATGAAACTCGCAATCAGAAAGGACAATAAAGTCCAGAATAGTCGAACCCCTTCTTCGGTCTGAAAGACCCAGCGCCAGACCAGCAGCACGACAAAAGCAGCCGATATCGGCAAACCTTCCAGCGATATCGAAAGCCAGAGCGCGAGCGCCGCCCCCAAGGCGATTCCGCCTCTGCGCTTGGCGGGCCAGTACATAGTCCACAGCGCGGTCAGCGCGAGTACAATCTGCCAGCCATGATGATCGACCCGCATCGGCCGGATTTGCGCAACAATCGGAACCACGGTCGCGGTTAGCACTGCCGCCAATATCGCAATATTGGGATCAAAAAGCTGTTCAGTAATTTTCATGACCAGCCACATGGCGATACCCAGCGTGACCAGCGGCACTATTACCATCGCTGCGGTTTCGGCGCTCGCCGCGCCGATCAACGGCTTGAGCAGCAGGAACACCAAAGCCAGCGGCAACTCGATCCAGCGCGGCCAGTGCATCGGCTGGCTGTCCGGTTCGCCAATCCGATATTGTATGGTGTCAAACCAGCTTTGCCCGCCGAGCCAGTCGCGCAGCTGCACCATGCGCAGCTGATCGTCCGGATCCCAGCCGGTGCCGCTGATGATCTGCCCACCGGTCACCAGAATCAGCACCGCGCAGACCGCGAGCCAGATCAATAATATCGGCAGGTTGCCGCGCAAACATTCCAAAATCTTATCCCTCGGGTTGTGAGGCCTTGGCTTTCAGATAAAGCCATGGAACCCGTTCCGGGTCAAATTGCGAACGGTGCTGCCGATCAAAAAACGGCGGCATATGATCGCCAACCAGCAATATATCCGCTTCCGGAAAATCGCTCGCGGTAATTTCCTTGATCAGCGCCTTGTCGATATCATCAAATATCGCGAACTGGCGGCAGATCATCGGATAGTCATGGGCCAGTTCGGCCGACACTTTTTCGCAATTCTCGACGTGGAGATTCTGCCCGGTCGGAACCGGCAAATGGGTATTCAGCGTCAGCCAATATTGGAAAGTGGGTTGCTTCGCCCGTTTCAGATTTTCGGCCCACATCTTCGGCACCTGACGGTCGCAAGCGCCGGCAAAAACGCCGCCACACCATTCGGCGCCACGTTTTTCCAGATCCACCGCAAATTCGCGCTTTTGGAAGCCGATCTTGCGATACCAGTCTTCCCGTTTGAAAAACGGGCCCTTGAAACTGTGCATCGCCTGTGTCGCATAGCCTTTTTTGACAAGCTGAGCGGGCAGGCAATTTAACGTCTTGAGATCATCAGTTTCGAGCAATTCATAATAGTCGCCCCAGCGACCGCACAGCTCGCGAATCTCGCCGGAGGTGGTGCTGTTATAATAGAGGCTGGTGCCCTGGCTGACCTCATAGCGAGCCTTGACGGCGCTATCGTTATAATAGGCAAACAGCTTGTCTGACATAGCCTTGTTGTTTTTCGGGACGCCCAGCGATTCAACGATGATCAGCACCAGATGGCGTTTGCCATCGGCGCGCGCGGCAAAGTCCGACTTGCTGACCGCCGATTCAAAAGCTGCGCCGACCGGGGCGGGCCGGAAATAGTGGCCCCGCATCCCCTCGCCGACTGCGGCATCCGCGCCAACGAGCCCAAAGATCAGCGCTCCGCCGAGCAGGATATGCAGCGGTTTGGCGAAATTGGTATCGCGCTTGAGCAGGAACCAGCTGCCAATCAATATGCCGACGATGACCAGAGCTGCGGTAATATATTCTATCGAGTTGCTGGGCTTGATCTCGGCGAAAAACTGCATCGAATAGAGCAGAGAGTCGAGCGTCAGGCTGAACAGGCCGGAAACGAAGGACAGCAAGGAATAGACCATCACGCCAACAAAGCCGATCCACTGCACCGCTCTCGGCATGCGTTTGACAATCAGGCCAACCAGGCCCGCCAGCGCAATCGGAATCGTGCGCGGCGGCGCGCCGACCATCCACATCGCCATGAACGGGATATTGGCCAGCACAATCCAGACCAGCGCCCAGTTGAGAAATCTTTTAAAGTCCGTGCTGAAGCGATGCCTTTTTGCCGGCACAGCCAGGGTCATATCCATATAGCTCACCGGAACACGCCATATTTGCGAGTCAGATAGACGG
>JABMNS010000351.1 GCA_013204445.1 Sphingomonadales bacterium | reverse complement strand
ATTCTGCCGCGGCTTCAGCTTCGGATTCAGTGCTGGCAGCTTGATTCAGCTCCGAAGCTTGCGCTGCCGGTCCGCAGTCGCCTTCTCAGAGGCACAGGCGGTCAGACCAATGGCAAGGACCAACAAAAAAGAGTTTCCAAAATTGATATTCACCCGGGATTTCCCTCGATTTTCGGGACATTCGCATCAATCTCAACCCAGGGCTGTTTGCTGCCGGTCCAGAAGTGGATTTGCGGATGCAGCACGCTGGTATCGTCCAATGTGCCAGCCTTGATATAGGTCATGCGCGGCTGGGTCGGAAGCGAAGTCTTCACCGGCGATCCGCAGGTACCGCAGAAATGGCGGTAAACGACATTGCCACTATCGGCACGGTCTTCGTAAGTGGTGAGATCTCCACTGATCTTGATCTGATCATCGGCGACCGCGAAAAGTACGGAATAGGAACTACCCGCCTGTCGCTGGCAGTTTTTGCAATGACAGACGCCGCACATCTGCAGGTCCCCCTCGATTGCGTAGCTTACCGCACCGCATAGGCACTGGCCTGTCATTGTCATCTCAAATCTCCCTAATCACGCAACTTTGCGTACAAAAACTGTTCCGGCTGAATAGCCCGCACCGAACGAGCAGATCAGCCCAATATCCCCGTCAGCCAGATCGTCGCTATGCTTGTGAAAGGCGATGATCGAACCGGCGGAAGATGTATTGGCATAAGTATCGAGGACTGTCGGACTTTCATCGTCACTGGCTTCATGGCCCAGCACCCGCTGGGCTATCAACCGGTTCATCCCGGCATTTGCCTGATGCAGCCAGAGACGGCGCAGCGCTCCCGCCTCGATACCAAGCCGTTCCGTCTGCTCGTTGATCATGTTCGCGACCATCGGCACCACTTCCTTGAACACTTTGCGCCCTTCCTGGACGAACAATTTATCCTTGTCATCGCGGCTTTCCGGATGGGTGCGGTTAAGGAAACCGAAATTGTTGCGGATATTATTGGAAAACTGGGTTTTCAGTTTCGTGCCGACGATTTCCCAATGTTGCGCCGGCGCAATATCTTTGGACTCGATGAGTATGGCCGTCGCCACGTCGCCGAAGATGAAATGGCTGTCCCGATCGCGCCAGTTGAGATGACCGGAACAAATTTCGGGATTAATCACCAGCACCGATTTGGCGCTGCCCGAGCGGATATAGTCGGCTGCGGTCTGGATGCCGAAAGTCGCCGAGGAACAGGCAACATTCATATCGAAACCGAAACCGTCTTCCATTCCCAGCGCGGCCTGAATTTCGACGGCGATCGCGGGATAAGCGCGTTGCAGGTTTGAGCAGGCGCACAGCACCGCATCGACATCTTCCGGCTTGCGCCCCGGCCTTTCCAGCGCCTGCAAAGCAGCTTTGACGCCGATTTCCGCGAGAATTGAAATTTCCTCGTTCGGACGCTCAGGCAAGCGGGGGCACATCACCTCCGGATCAAGAATCGGTGCCTTGGAAAGCACGAAGCGAGACTTGATACCCGAAGCCTTTTCGATAAATTCCACCGAACTATGCGGCAATTCATCCTTTTTACCCGCTGCAATCGCTTCGGCATTTTCGCGATTGGTGAGATCGACATAGGCATTGAAGCTGGCAACCAGTTCTTCATTGCTGATACTGTCTTCCGGCGTGAACAGGCCGGTTGCGGAAATGACGGGAATATTGCTGTCGGTCATGGGGAGATGTTTTTCCTTTTGCGTTTGCGCTTTCTTATGGCGCTTCAATAGGATGGTAATCTCCCTTGGGGAAACTGGCAAGCCGGGTTGATCATGCTTTGCCTATCAATTCTGCCTTGCTATCAGTGGGATATGAATGATCGCATAAAACTGAACGACATCTGGGAAATGCCCCTCGCCGCAGAATTTGCCAGCGACTATATGGCCGACTTGCGATGTTTTCTGCTGCAGGAAAAAGTGGCGGGTAAACAGATTTATCCCAGAGGCGAAGAATATTTTCGCGCACTCGACCTAACTCCGCTCGACCAGGTCCGCGTCGTTATATTGGGACAGGACCCCTATCATGGCACCGGCCAGGCCCATGGCCTGTGTTTCAGCGTACAACCCGGAGTCCGGACACCGCCGTCGCTGGTCAATATTTACAAGGAACTGGAAAGCGATCTTGGCCTGGAGCGCCCCGTCCACGGATTTCTCGAGCATTGGGCGAAACAGGGCGTCTTGCTGCTCAACAGTGTTTTGACGGTCGAGATGGCCAGTGCTGCTTCCCATCGCGGCAAGGGCTGGGAACAGTTTACGGATGCAATCGTGCACCTGATTGCAGAAAAACCCGAGCCAGTAGTATTTCTGTTGTGGGGAAGCTATGCCCAGAAAAAGGCAGCTTTCGTGCAAAGCATCGAACAGGGCGGACAGCATCTGGTGCTTAAAGCCCCTCACCCCTCGCCACTGTCGGCCTATAATGGGTTTTTCGGATGCCGGCATTTCAGCAAGGCCAATGCATTTCTGGAACAGAACGGACTGGCCCCGATCGACTGGAGCCTGCCGGAAATCAATAGCTGATGCGATCAAGCGCAAGAACGGTTGCTGCAATCAGGTACAAAGCCAATCCTTCGTTGGTATTAATGCCCATTCTCTGCCGGTCCGAGTGATCGGATTGAAATGGTTCAGTGAAACCGGTCATCGCCCCTATTTGGGTGCAGCAGCCTCTGCGGCTATATTTTCAATCCAGGCATCGATATCCCGCGCAACCTGTTCCGGCGTTTCCTCCATCGGCAGATGACCGGCATCTGCATAGGTGATCAGCTTACTCCCCGGAATCGCGGCTGCAAAGGCGCGCGCATGAGACGGCGGAATCACCTTATCCTGTTCTCCCCAGAGCAGCAGCACCGGCATGTTCAGGCTACCGACTTCTGCCCATTTTCCCGGTTCGCGCGGTGTCTTCGCCCGGTCCACCGCGGCCTGACGATTGCCGGGAAAGCGCAATAATTCCCAATAGCGGTCGACCAATTGCTCGGACAGCCGTTCGGGCTGCGCAAAATTTTCTTCCAGTGACGATTTGACCAGAAAGCGCGGCGTGATTTCCGGCAACAACATTTGTCCGACCGATGACTGTGCAAGTCTGGCACCCAGATACAACTGGCCCTTTTGCTCAACCTGGGCGCCGGAAGCATCAATCAAGACGAGTCCTGACACACGCTCCGGTACCGACAGCCCGGCGCGCCAAGTCAGCCAGCCGCCCATGCTGTTGCCGACCCAATAGGCTTTATCCACGCCGACAGTATCCAGCACCCGGCCCGCTGCCGATATATTGGTTTCGGCATCATAGGCGCCGGTCGGATTGGGCCCGGTCAGGCCATGGCCATAGAGATCAAGGGAAATCAGACGATATTTGTCGCCAAGCAATGCCACCAGGGGCTCCCACGTCTGGAGCAAGCTGTTCGAGCCGTGGATCAGGAGGATCGCCGGCCCATCCTTGTTGCCCTCATCACGATAATGAATTTTGGCGCCATGACCGTCGTCGAGAAACCGCGAGGCCTCATTGCCATATTTGGCGATCATCTCGGTGCGGTCGGTATCAGGCGTACGGAAAATAAAAAAGGCTGCGCCTAAAAGGACCAGCAACAAAAGAAGAATACAGATCGTCTTTTTCATGTCCATACCTCTGACTGGATTTCCATTTTTCTAACGAAAAAACGGTCAGGCGCCAAATGGATTAATCCTCGGACCGCCATTCTCCGGGCTGCAACCCCTCAAGCGACCAGTCACCGATACTCCAGCGCACCAGCCGCAAAGTCGGATGTCCCACGGCCGCCGTCATCCTGCGCACTTGCCGGTTCCGGCCTTCCCTTATGGTCAGTTTGAGCCAGCAGTCGGGCACGCTCTTGCGCACCCGGATCGGCGGATCGCGCGGCCACAGGTCCGGATCGGCGATGCGTTCGACATCAGCGGGCCTGGTCACGCCATCTTTCAACTCGACGCCCTGCCGCAACATGGCGAGGCTCTCTTCCCCGACGTCGCCTTCAACCTGCACAAGATAGGTTTTTGGTGTCTTATATTTGGGGTCCGCGATCCGCGCCTGCACTTTGCCATCGTCGGTAAGCATAATCAGCCCCTCGCTGTCCCGATCGAGCCGACCAGCCGGATAGACGCCAGGCAGGTCGATAAAGTCCGAGAGCGTGGCCCGCTTTGTTTCGCTCCCACGATCGGTGAATTGCGGCAGCACGCCAAACGGTTTGTTGAACAGGATAAGTTTTGCCATATCCCCCTTTGCCAGCGACGGACAGAATGAGCAACGCAACAAAGCCGATACTGACAAAGTTAAGGGCCTGCCCCATAATCATTATCAGTATGGCTACCGGTTCCGCTCGAAATTGTGTAGCGCATCCCGATGCAATTCAATAATTTCGATACCGCCGTATTCCTGCGCGATTACTGGCAGAAACGTCCACTGTTGATCAGAAATCCCTGGCAGTCATGGCGCAATCCGCTGTCGCCCGACGAGCTTGCTGGCCTCGCTTGCGAAGATCATGTTGAATCGCGTTTGATCACGCAATTAAGTGACGACTGGAACGCCGAACATGGCCCATTGCCGGAGACCCGCTTTGGTGATCTGGGCAAATCACCCTGGACCTTGTTGGTTCAGGCAGTTGATCATCATGTTCCGGAAGTCGCCGCGCTGATCGAGCCGTTTCGATTCATCCCCAATTGGCGGATCGACGACGTGATGGTCAGCTATGCCAGTGATGGCGGCGGGGTGGGGCCGCATTTTGACCATTATGACGTTTTTCTGATCCAGGGACTCGGTCAGCGCCGGTGGCAGATCGGCGACATGTGCGACGATCAAACCGCTCTGCGCTCACACGAAGACTTGCTGCTGCTCGCCAATTTTGAAGCCGCCGAAGAATGGATATTGTATCCGGGAGACATGCTCTATATTCCGCCCGGAATCGCCCACAATGGCTCAGCCGTTGGCGCCGATTGCATGACCTATAGTATCGGCTTTCGTTCGCCGTCGCGAAAGGAATTGATAGGAAACTGGTGCGACGACCTGCTGCCCAAATTGACCGATGATGACCGCTACTGCGATCCTGATTTGTCGACTCAGCCAAATCCCGGTGAGATTTCCCCGTCCGCCCTGGACCGACTGCATGCCATGCTCACCGAGAAACTGAACGATCGCAAGGCTTTTGCAAAATGGTTCGGCGAATATAACAGCACGCCCAGATATCCGGAAACAGACTGGCGACCGCAAGACCCGATCGAGATGGAACAATTGCGTGATTTGCTAACCGCCGACCATCCTCTGATTCGCAACCACGCCAGCCGCTTTTCCTTTATCCGGGAATGCCAGGACAAGCTGCTGCTGTTTGTCGATGGGGAATGTTTTCCATGCGCGGATGAAACCATCGCGCTGGCCGAGATGCTGTGCGCACAGGAGCAATTTGTCATAAATCCCGAATGGCGAAGGTCAGATGATGTCGTGGCACTAATCGCCGGACTATATAATCGCGGCAGCCTCGCCTTCGACTGGGGCTAGGCGACAAACATATGCGAGACAAAAAAAGGGCGGGAGTACCGAAGCACTCCCGCCCTTTTTTGTAATAGGTATTTCTGGCTTATGCCTGCTGCAAGTTTACAGCGGCTTTCTTGCCATTATTTCCGGTTTCAACATCATATGACAGACGTTGCTCTTTTTCGAGCGACTGCATTCCGGCAGCCTGAACTGCTGTGATGTGCACGAAGCTATCATCGCCACCATCTTCAGGAGCAATGAAACCATAGCCCTTGTCGGTGTTGAAAAATTTTACGGTGCCTGTAGGCATAGTCTTATTCCTATTCATAACTTAATTATGCACGATTTTGCGAAATGCAGAACCGAACGGGATTGGCCAACTTCGAGAAATGGGAAAAAGAGTATGCGACCTTAAGGGTTGCGAAACCTAGATTTCTTCGTAACGCGATTTATTAGCTGCGGGGTCTATAGCAGCCTATTCAGTAATAAGCAAACAGATGAATTTCATCGGTTTCATGATGCGCAGAAATTGTGTAGCACCAATGTTGATGAACAAATCCATAATGATCAGCTCGGCAGCACTTTTTCTCTGTATGCCGCTGGTTGCGTGCGATTCATCTCTCGCTCCCACACCGGGACCATCTCCTCAGGATTTGTTTTTTGAGCGACTGAGCCTCCTCTGTGGCAAGGCTTATGCAGGTTTATTGGTTTCGAAGCAGGAGGCCGATGCAGATATGGCGGGCAAACCAATGATCATGCACGCAGCCTCTTGTGACCTGGACGAGATCAAAATCCCTTTCCATATCGCCGAGGGTCTGGACGAATGGGACCGATCGCGGACATGGTTGATCACCCGCACAGATCAGGGGCTCCGCCTGAAGCACCGCCACCGCCATGAAGATGGCAGCCTAGACGCCGTGACCAATTACGGCGGTAATACCAATCGCACAGGCACAGCGGAACGGCAGGAATTCGCAGTCGATGCAGAATCTATTGCCTCTTTCCAAGCCAATGACCTCGATCAGTCAGTGAACAATGTCTGGGCCGTCGAGATTAGTCAGCCGGGTCAATCCAATGCCCATTTCAGCTATGAACTGCGTCGTCCGGAAACCGCTGACGGGCGATATTTTCGGGTCGAATTCGACCTCTCCAAACCGGTAGCGCCTCCGCCACCACCTTGGGGCGATTGAGAACCAATGCTCACAGAACTAATCATCGGGACCGGCATGATCCTGCTCACCGTTCTGACTCACGGCGTAGGTATCTTTTTGCTTGGCCGATGGCTGCGCATTGAAGCACGTGAGGAGGCCGCAGATGACATTCACCCGATGTCGCTTCGCGGCATTGCTGTCACGCTCGGCCTAGTGCTGGGCCTTTTCCTGCTGCACGGCATCGAGATATTCTCTTATGCGGTGGTATATCGTGTGCTGGGTGCGTTGCCGACATTTGATCAGGCGGTCTATTTCTCGACCATTACCTATTCGACCACCGGCTATAATAGCGAAGGATTGGCAACCCACTGGGAAATGATCGCCGCGATAGAGGGTCTTAACGGCTTTCTTCTGCTTGGCTGGTCCACCGCATTCTTCGTCACGGTCATTGCAAGAATGGGACGCAGCAGATGACCGCAAAAAACAGCCTTGCCCGGATATTCTTCCGCTGGCTGCTCGCCCTTTTCTGTCTGCTGGCCGGCATCGCGCATATCCGGTCGCCAGCAGGGTTTCTAGCGATCATGCCCGACTGGGTCCCTTTTCCGGAACATGTTGTCTTGCTAACCGGGGTAGCAGAAGTCGCCGGCGCCATTGGCCTGATGATCCCGCCACGGCTGATCCCGCATGTCCGCTATGCGGCGGCCATTGGTCTCGCGCTCTATGGCCTGTGTGTCTATCCCGCGAATATCAATCATGCGATCAACAATATCGCAATCGGCGGAGAGACCGCGAGTTGGCTCTATCATGGTCCTCGCCTAGCGTTTCAGCCCGTATTTATCTGGTGGGCGTTGATGGCAGGCGGCGTCATCAACTGGCCGTTTGGGAAGAAAAGGCCGCAAAGCTCCACATAATGGGGAATTTATGCTATAATCGCCTCCGCTAAGTTGGCAGCGGTAAAGGAGCATGAAATGGAAAAAAATGGCGATCAGATCGAAGTGACCGAGCGCGAGGCAAGCAACAAGCCGCGCAGCCCTCATAATGTAAGGATTGTTTTGGCGGCCTCGTTGCTGCTGGCGGTCGTGATGATGTCGCTGGCATGGATTGTCCCAGCATTGAGTTAGATATTACACAATGTCAAAAGCACTATTGGTCCACTTTCTCTTTCACACAGCACCAGCAATATAAGCGACGAGCAACGCAGCCGGTAAGAGGAGCACTTGGGCCACCAATGTTCCGCCAACCCGGCTTAGCGACAACCAGGTGATCGTTCGCCGGAACATCGGCTGACTAACACGACCGCTGACCACGTCGTCGGTCATCACCGACAATTGCGGATCAATAACGACAAACAGCAGAATCGTTGCAAATCCGTTGATGACAGCGGAAAGCTGTGATGCCGTGACCCGATATTCGGGGTTAAGGTAACCGGCATATAACGATCCAACAACACCGACCGTCAACAACGCTTGCGCCACTATGTTCAGGACAATGATCGTCATTGATACGCCGCGCGGCTTGCGCAAATCGGTAATGTGCAGTGCCTTGGGTATGGTGGCCGTTCTGCCGACATAGCCGATCCCGCCCTTGGTGAAGGCGTGCCAGATCAGCCGCGGCATCGACCGATGCTCGTGGAATTGCAAAATGGCATTGCTAAACCAGCGCTGGACGGTCGGTATGAGCAAGGCGCCGACGATGGTCGCGGCGGTGGCCGCCAGCAAAACCAGACGAAAATCTATTAGCAACCCTTCACCAGTGCCATTGGCCAAGCCATTTTCGATCCGCTTTGCGAGAAATGGCCCGAGAAAGCTGTTTGACAGCCGCGACACCAGCACAAGAATATTGAACAAAGCGAAGGAGACCGCAATACGACCGGTCCGCACCCCGGCAATGCGAGCCGAATAAGCAAGCGCGCCGATCAGATGTATGGAGAAGGTCAAACCGCAAATTATAACAAGCTGCTGATCCATTGTTTTTCCCGATGTAAACCGACAGAATCGTTCGCATAGTGGGCACGAAGCGCAAACGCCCATGAACCAAAACTTCCACTATCCAAACAATATTTTGTGCCGCCTTGCGCTTTCTGTCTAGCGCCAGTGCGCACAGCGTTTTATTGGGATTTCCGCTATCTAGCGCGCCATCCTGATCGGACTTGTTCATGCTTGCTGCTATTGCGCCTTATTGTCCTACTTTGGTTGCCTTGATACTCCTCTTGCTGCTGATTGCATTTGCAACAGAAATCCGGCCGCCGGAAGTGACAGCCATTGGCGCAGCGGGCCTGCTGCTTGTGCTCGGCCTTATCTCGACCGACGACATATTGGCGGCGATGAGCAACCCGGCCCCGCTGACAATTGCGGCGATGTTCATCATTTCAGGAGCTCTGGTGCGGACCGGCACGCTGGAAGCATTTGCGCTCAAGGTGACCGGATTGGCCAAGACATCGCCGGTGCTGGCGACCGGCTTGCTGCTGGTCGCGATCGCCGCATTGTCGGGCTTCACCAACAACACGCCGTTGGTGATGATGATGATCCCAATCGGCATCACCCTGACAAAGCAGCTGGGTGAGCGGCCATCGAAGATATTGATGCCGATATCCTTTGCCGCGATCCTTGGCGGAACCTGTACCCTGATCGGCACCTCAACTAACATATTGGTCGACGGTGTCGCCCAGAAGAACGGCCTCACCGGCTTTTCGATATTCGAGATCGCCCCTGCCGGCATCGTGGTCGCGCTAGTCGGTGTCACCTATCTCGCCCTGACCCGCCGCTTTCTGCCGGAACGCGACACAATGTTCTCGCTGCTCGATGAAAGCGAAGCCAAACGCTACACGATGTCGGTCTTCATCGTCGGCACATCGCCCTATATTGGCCAGATAGCCAGTCAGATCGATCTGTTCCGCAGCGGCGAGCGGCGGCTGGTCGATGTCATCCGCAATGATGTGTCGATCCTGCAATCGCTGGCGGAATATGTGATCCGCAAAGGCGATGTTCTGGTCCTGCACACCAATGAAGAGGATGTGATGACGATACGCGAACGAGGAAAACTGCCGCTGACCAAAGGCGATGACGCGCAGCAGTTCGTCCCAATGTCCTCGCACCGATCGATGCTGGCAGAGATATTGCTGCTCCCCGGTGCCCATCTGATCGGTCACAGCCTGAAGGAAGCCGCCCTGCCGCAGCGCTATGGCGTCCACCCGATTGCCATGCACCGCAAGGGCAGCAACCTGTCCGAACAATATCACAGCACCAAATTGCGGGTCGGCGATACCCTGCTGCTAGAAGGCGCAAAGGCAAATATCCGCCGTCTGGTCGCTGGCGAGAATCTGATGAACGTCAGCGAGCCCAAGACCCGTGGATTCCGTCGCCAGAAAGCCCCAATTGCGATTGCGGTGATCCTCTCCGTCGTCCTTGCCGCCGCGTTCGACATCATGCCGATAGCCGGGCTAGCGGTGCTGGGAATGGCCGCTGTTCTGGTCACACGCTGTATCGAACCGGATGAGGCTTTTGCCTCGGTCGACTGGCGGATCATCGGCCTGATCGTGGCGATGCTGGCGATTGGCACAGCGCTCGAAAATGCGGGCCTGGTCGAGATGCTGGTCGCGGCAGCGACGCCCTGGCTGTCTGGATTCCCTCCAATTTATGCGCTCGCGGCAATCTATCTGCTGAGCCT
>JABMNS010000350.1 GCA_013204445.1 Sphingomonadales bacterium | reverse complement strand
TTGTGCATCGGCGGCGGCATGGGTATCGCCACGATTATTGAGCGGGTGAACTAGAAGCAACGCATTGCAGTGCCCCTGCGAAGGCAGGGGCCCATCTCCCGTTCGTGCCAGGCACAGCAAGTTGGAGATGGACTCCTGCCTTCGCAGGAGAACATGAAAGGAAAAGACATGACCTACGAAACACTCACAGTCGATTTGGACAGCGACGGCATTGCCCTGGTCACCATCGATCTGCCAGGCCAGTCGATGAACGTCTGGAACCAGGCGCTGATCGCCGATTTTAAAGCCTTTATCGAAGAGCTGATCGGCAAGGACGAGATTAAGGGCGCGGTGATAACATCAGGCAAGCCCTCCGGCTTTCTCGCGGGCGCTGATCTCAATATGCTCGGCGCGTCGAAAGCCGGCAGCATGGCCGAGGCGTTTGAAAGCGCATGGGAATTGAACGCCATGCTGCGGCGCATGGAAACCGGCGGCAACAGCGCCAAGGACCTGCTCAAGGGCACGGCCCACGCCAAGCCGGTGGCCTGTGCCTTGAACGGCCTCGCGCTGGGCGGCGGCCTCGAACTGGCGCTGGCTTGCCATTATCGCGTTTGCGCCGACAATCCGAAGATCCAGCTCGGCCTGCCCGAAGTGCAGGTTGGCTTGCTGCCCGGCGGCGGCGGCACACAGCGCCTGCCGCGCCTTGCCGGACTGCAGGCTGCGGGCATGATGATCATGATGGGTGGCCCCGCCAATCCGCAGACAGCCAAGGCCCAGGGCTTTATCGATGAAGTCGTTCCCGCTGCCGATGTTATCGCGAAAGCCAAGGAGTGGGTGAAAGCCAATCCCAAGGCATCCGCACCATGGGACAAGAAGGGCTGGAAATTCCCCGGCGGCGCAGGATCGATGGATCCCCGCGCTGTGCCACTTTATCTCGGTTCTTCGGCCATTGCGCTGAAACAGAGCAAGGGCAATTACGAAGCGGTCAAGGCGATCCTGTCCTGTCTCTATGAAGGCTCGATGCTGCCGATCGACACCGCATTGCGCGTCGAAAGCAAATATTTCACCAAGCTGCTCTCTGGCCCGCAAGCCAAGAATATGATCCGCACCCTGTTCATCAACAAACAGGCAGCGGAAAAAGGAGCGGCTCGTCCGAAAGGCATAGCGCCAACCGAGATTAAAACCGTTGGCGTGCTCGGTGCCGGCCTGATGGGCTCTGGCATCACCCATGTGACGGCCAAGGGCGGCATGAATGTGATCGTGCTCGATCGCAGCATGGAAGAAGCGCAGAAGGCGATTGCCTACAGCCAGAAGATCGTCGACAAAAACGTGTCGCGCGGCAAGATGACCAAGGAAAAAGCCGAAGCCTTCATGGCGCGGATCAAACCGACCGACAATTATGATGATCTCAAAGACGTCGACCTGATCATCGAAGCGGTGTTTGAACGCCCGGACATCAAGGCAGATGTGATCAAGAAAACCGAAGCGGTTATCGGCAAGGATGTCGTCTTTGCATCCAATACCTCGACCCTGCCGATTACCGGTCTGGCAAAAAACAGCGCGCGGCCTGATCAATTTATCGGCATGCATTTCTTCTCGCCGGTCGAGAAAATGCCCTTGCTCGAAATCATCCCCGGCGCCGAAACAGGCGACAAGGCGCTGGCAGCAGCGCTCGACTATAACGCCAGGATCCGCAAGACACCGATTGTCGTCAAGGATGTGCGCGGCTTCTATACCAACCGCGTGTTCCCGCCTTATGCCAATGAAGCTATGCTGATGGTAGCGGAAGGCGTGAAACCGGCGCTGATCGAAAATGCTGCGATCGCCATGGGCATGCCAATTGGCCCTCTGGCCGTGGTAGATGAGACGACCCTGCAGCTTGGCTATGATATCATGACGTCAACCAAGGAAGAAATGGGCGATGCCTATGCGCCGAGCGGCACCGAAGAGCTGATGGACATCATGGTCAAGCAGATCGACCGGCGCGGTCGGCGCTTTGGCGGTGGTTTCTACGAATATGACGAAGACGGCTCGAAAAAGCTGTGGCCGGGCCTAGCCGAACATTTCCCGCTGGCCGCCGAACAGCCGGATGTGGAAGAGGTTAAACAGCGACTGATGTACATCCAGCTAATCGCCACCGCGCAATGTTTCGACGAGGGCGTGGTGTCCGATCCGCAATCCGCCGATCTTGGCGCGATCTTCGGCTGGGGCTTTGCGCCGTGGACCGGCGGACCGATGAGCCATATCGACACGATCGGTGTCGACAATTTTGTCCGCGCCGCGGATAATCTGGCGCAGAAATATGGCGAGCGGTTCAAACCGCCGATGAGCTTCCGCGCAAAAGCCGATGCAGGTGAAAGCTTTTACAAAGCGGCTTAAGATGGATCACAAGATATTGAAAAGAGCTCCTGCGGGGGCTCTTTTTTTGCCTGTCACGAAAGACGTTCGGCCAGTGCGTCGAGCTTTTCGGAGAGCTGGTCCAGCTTTAAGGACAATAACCCCACAGTAGCATGACCTCCAGTCTCAGTCCCTTGAACCGCTCCATAATGCGAGTGAAACAGCGCAACCATATCTTCCACAACCGGCGCTTGTTCCCGCACCTTATGCTCTGCGTCCATGGTCATTTCAATAGATCGCGCGCTATATTCCAGGCTGCCATAAAATATATCCCGCGCCTGCCACAGCACGGCATCCCGACGCAGCTCGCCGCGATCCTGCCCACGCCGGAACAATTGGTCGAAGACAGCAACGTAATGACGCAGATGATCGCGCGAGACACTGACCTCGCTATTGTTGCGGCGCAGGGCAAAGGTAAGATTGATGAAATCCGCATTCACGATCACCGTGTTCAGATGATATTGTGCCAGCGCCCGCAAACGGTCGAAAAATCCTTCCATTGTGGTTGACGCCATGACCGCTTCGGCTTCCAAAGTCAGCCCGTCCCAGAATTGCTGCAGCACCGCCAGCATCAATTCCGCCTTGGATTCATAATAGCTGTAGATGGTGCCTTCGCCGATACTGGCCCGGCGCGCGATCTCAGACATGCGCGCGCCGTCAAAGCCATGCTCGACGAAAACGCCGCGCGCCGCATCCAGAATCGTACGTTCCTTGCGCTCCAGCTTGATGCGTTGGGTTTCCGGATTGGCCGTCTTGATCGCCAAATTCTATCCTTTATTGAGCTTGACTCGAAAATACCGAATGCTATTCAAATAGCCTTTGTGGACTCGCTGTGTCAAATAGCGAATAGTCCGTTCGGTAAAATCGGAAAGAGGCGCTGCACCAATGCCCCAGTTTAAATCCAAGATCGCCGCCGGTTCGGAGAGTTTTTCTCAGAATCGTAAAAATATGCTGGCGCTGATCGATCACTTGCGCAGCCTCGAAAACCGTGCAGTAGCGGCGTCCGAAAAACGGCGGCCCACGTTTGAAAAACGCGGCCAGTTGACCCCGCACGAACGGCTGAAACGCCTGCTCGATCCCGGGATGCCCTGGCTGCAGCTTTACAATATGGCCAATTACATGGTCGAGGATAGCGACCCCGACACCAGCATTCCCGGCGGCAGCGTGATCCTGGGTATCGGCTTTGTCAAAGGCGTGCGCTGCATGATCTGGGTCGATGACAGCGGCATCCGTGCGGGCGCCGCGACCGCTGGCGGCTGGGATGCGAGCAAGGGTGCGCAGAAAATAGCGCAAGACCTCAAACTCCCGTTCATCCATCTGGTCGAAAGCGCTGGCGCGAACCTGATGGAATATAAGGTCGAGCTCTGGGCCCATGGCGGGATGCTGTTCCGCAATCTCGCCTGGCTGAGCGCGGCAGGTGTTCCGACCATGGTCGTGCTGCACGGACCATCCACCGCAGGCGGTGCCTATATGCCGGGCATGTCGGATTATGTCATCGGTGTTCGCAACAATGGCATGGCGGCGCTTGGCGGCGCGGCGCTTGTCCACGCGGCAACCGGGGAGGTCGCCGATGACCGCGAACTGGGCGGTACCGAGATGCATGCCTCTACAACAGGCACCGTGGAATATCTGGCCGATGACGACGCCCATGGCATTGCCATTGCGCGCGAGACCATCGGACGCCTCGACTGGAACAAGAATACCACCCCGATCCGCCGCAATGACTATGAAGAGCCGATATATGACATCGACGAAATCGCCGGGGTTGTGCCGACCGACTATACCATCCCCTATGATGTCCGCGAGGTCGCGGCGCGGATTGTCGATGGTTCAGATTTTGAGGAATTCAAGGCGCGCTATGGTCCCGGGACGGTCTGCATGCAGGCAAGCATCATGGGCCATGCGGTCGG
>JABMNS010000349.1 GCA_013204445.1 Sphingomonadales bacterium | reverse complement strand
CCAGATGCTCAACAACGATCTTTTTTACGCGGTCTGCAGTCTCACTCATGAGAGGTCCTTTTTGTTACAAATGAATTTCAAATTCGTCCTAGTGCGGTGGCGCGTGCCTTGCAAGTGTCCGTGAAGTCGAAATCGCACGGGAGATCAAATTTTTAGGCAAAGCCTTAGGATATCATCGCCATACCGCCATTCACGTGCAATGTCTGACCGGTCACATAAGAGGCCTCCCGACTGGCCAAATAGACCACGGCTGCGCCGATATCTCCGCCACTTCCCATTTTTCCTGCCGGAATCTTGCGGTTGATGTCGTCCTTCTGTGCATCGGTCAGCGCATCGGTCATCGGCGAATCAATAAATCCGGGCGCGACGCAATTGACCGTGATGCCGCGGGAGGCAAGTTCTTGCGCCAAAGCCTTGGACATGCCGACAAGGCCTGCCTTCGACGCGACATAATTGGCTTGTCCCGGATTACCGGTCGCACCAACAACCGAGCTGATCGAGATAATCCGGCCATGACGGGCCTTCATCATCGGCCGGGCAGCCGAGCGGATGAGGCGAAAGGCCGATTCCAGATTGACCCGGATCACGGTGGAAAAATCCTCATCCGACATGCGCATCACCAGTCCGTCGCGTGTGATACCGGCATTGTTGACCAATATGTCCAGCTTGCCGAGCTTTGCTAACGTATCCGGGACCAAAGCATCGACTTCTTCCGGTTTGGATAGATCACAGGGCATAACAATATGGCCCTCGCCGGCCATTTCGGGAATCATCTCCATCAGCACGTGCATGCGCGTTCCTGAAAGTGCGATTGTCGCGCCTTGCGCGGCGAGGGATTTGGCAATTGCCGATCCGATCCCTCCCGATGCTCCGGTTACCAAGGCGGTCATTCCGCTTAAATCAAACATTCCTAATTCCTTAAAAATTCCAGACAAAAGAGCCAGATAAAACAGATTGATTGCTGCTGCTGTTACAGACTTTTCAGAAAAGCCTCGATATCAGCCAATGATATAAGGCTGACGGTTTCCAGCTCAGGGGCAATCCGCCCGACCATTCCGGTCAGGACCTTGCCACCAAATTCGACAAATTGATCGACACCGGCTTCCGCCATATTGCCGACCGATTCCCGCCAGCGCACGGTTCCGGTGACTTGCTGGACCAGCAAATTGCGAATTTCATCTACGTCTAAGACCGGAGCTGCGGTGACATTGGCAAAAAGCGGCACAACGGGCGGGAATATGCTCGCTTCTGCCAGCGCTTCTTCCATGGCTTCGGCTGCCGGTGCCATCAGTGAACAGTGGAACGGCGCCGACACCGGGAGCAATATACCGCGCTTGATGCCATGATCTTTGGCCGCCGCAATAGCGCGCTCAATCGCTCCCATATGCCCTGAAATCACCACCTGAGTCGGATCATTGTCATTCGCCACGGTACAAATTTCGCCTTGCGCCGATGCCTTGGCCAGCGCCGATGCCTTTTTGATGTCCGCTCCAAGCAAGGCCGCCATGCCGCCTTCGCCCACCGGCATGGCTTTCTGCATCGACAGGCCGCGCAGTTTCAGCAATTCTGCCGTCGTCGTCAGGTTCAGCGCCCCGGCTGCGCAAAGCGCGCTATATTCCCCAAGGCTGTGGCCAGCGACATAGGCGCACAGATCCCCCAGCGATTTGCCGCCATCCTTTTCCATCACCCGCAAGGTCGCGACGGCATTGGCCATGATCGCCGGCTGGGCATTCTCGGTAAGGGTGAGCTCCTCAGCAGGCCCCTCACACATCAGTTCAAAGAGATTTTGCTCCAGCGCATGATCGACTTCTTCGAAAACTTCACGGGCGGTGCTGCTCGCCTCGGCAAGCGCCTTGCCCATGCCGACCGCCTGGCTACCCTGTCCCGGAAAAATAAATGCGCGCATGATGACCCCCAATTGTAAAATATGATGCGGAATTAGGGAGGATTGGCCGGTCATGCAAGCGTCGCCGCAGCGCAGTAAAAGCATTGTGTAAATTTATTCGTCTGATTAAACCCCGTGGATGATCGATCAAACGTTCCTGGAAAAGCTTGCAGAATATTGTGCCACAACCTTCGGTTCCGGCGGTAAACTCGCAGATGTGCAACGGCTGTCGGGCGGCGCGAGCATGGAAAGCTGGGCGTTTTCTTTTGGTGGCGAGGAATATGTCCTGCGCCGCCTGCCCAGCGGACTGCCCCCGGATGATGACGGGTTGCGCGGAGTCCCTCTATCCACACAGGCGGATATCATCGAATTGGCGCGGGCTGCCGGCGTGACCGCCCCGCAGGTTCGCGGCCGGCTTAAGCCTGACGATGGCCTGGGTGAAGGCTTCATCATGAACAAGGCGGAGGGAGAAACCCTCCCGCATAAAATTCTTGGAAATCCCGCGTTTAGGGAAGCCGAAAGCCGTTTGACTCAACAATGCGCCCGGGAACTGGCTACAATTCACCAGATAGAGATAAACCCGCTGCTCCAATCACTGGAATATTTTTCACCGGCTGACTTGATTCGGGTTCAGAAAAAAAAATATCACGAAATTGGCGGCCAAATGCCGATCTATGAATATGCCTTTCACTGGCTGGAACAAAATACACCCGATGCCACCGACAAATACCTGGTGCACGGCGACTTCCGGATGGGCAATCTGATGATCGACCAGCAGGGGCTGTCGGCGGTGCTCGATTGGGAACTGGTCCGGCTGGGCGATCCTGTGCAGGATCTTGCCTATCTGTGTACGCCGAGTTGGCGATTCGGTCATTATGAAAAGGCAGTGGGTGGCTTCGACAGAGCCGAATCCTTCCTGCGGGCTTATGCCGCCGCGAGCGGCGCAGAGGTAGACCCGGACCGCTTTCGTTTTTGGCTGATCTATTCCACGCTCTGGTGGGGTGTCGCGTGCATGGT
>JABMNS010000348.1 GCA_013204445.1 Sphingomonadales bacterium | reverse complement strand
GCCTTAAAGAGCGCGGTGATTATATGCTGACTGTCGCCCCCGCCGCGCTCGCAGATATCATCCCGGCCAAACGAGACGGTTTTGAACGCTGGATTACCCGAGAACCACTCGGGACAATCGCAGTGCTTGCCCCCTGGAATTATCCATTTCTCACTGCCGTTAACGCGATTATTCCAGCGTTGGTTGCTGGCAATAGCGTCATTCTGAAACATTCGGAGCAAACTCCAATGGTAGCTCTCCGATATGGCGAGGCTTTTGAAGCGGCGGGTTTGCCGCCGGGCGTTTTCGGGCATATGTTCCTTGATCATGTTGGCGCTGCAGCGCTAATCAGTCATCCCTCGGTCGATTATGTTGCCTTTACTGGCTCGGTTGCGGGCGGGCATGCTGTCACCCAGGCCGTCAGCGGGAAATTCATTGGCGCGGGTCTGGAGCTTGGCGGCAAGGATCCGGCTTATGTTCGCGCCGACGCAGACATTTCAAATGCCGCTAAAAATCTGGCGGATGGCGCATTTTTTAACAGCGGGCAGTCATGCTGCGGTATCGAACGAATATATGCGGACAGAACGATATTTGTTGAGTTGGTTGACGGCATCGTTGCCCATGCAAACGGCTTGACCCTTGGCGATCCCGCCAAGGCAGACACAACTCTCGGTCCGATGGCAAGCTCCGGGGGTGCCGACCAGATCCGTCGGCAGATTAGAGATTCTCTGGCGGCCGGTGCGAATGCGCACTTGTTGATCGATGAAAACTGGGGAAGCGCTTATCTTGCGCCACAGGTTCTGACCGATGTGACCCACGAAATGGCGTTGATGACAGATGAAAGTTTTGGACCGGTGGTGGGTATCATGGCGGTAGATAGCGATGAAGAAGCGATCTCATTGATGAACGACAGTAACTACGGATTAACTGCTTCGATCTGGACGAAGGATATGGAGCTTGCAAAGCGCATCGGCAGGCAGATCGAGACTGGAACGGTGTTTGTTAATCGCTGTGATTATCTAGACCCCGCTCTGGCATGGACTGGCGTAAAAAATTCCGGTCGTGGCTGTACGCTTTCGGTGCTTGGTTATGAACAGTTGACCCGTCCAAAATCTTACCATTTCAAAGAGGTGCGATCATGTTGAAAAATGGCTTTCAAACTATCTCAGCAAGGCAATTGACCGGCGCAATGGGTGCTGAAATCTCCGGTGTAAATCTGGCATCCGACATCTCGGATGCCCAATTTGAAGAAATCCGCATGGCTCTTTTTGCTTTTGGTGCGATTGGTTTTCGAAATCAGGTGCTAACGTTTGAAGATCACTATAATTTCGCCAAACGCTTCGGAGGACTTGAAGTTCATCCGATTGTGAACGGGATGGAAGATTATCCCGAGATCATAAAAATGCACAAACCCGCGAGGACAGCGGCAAGCTTTGGCGTTGGCTGGCATACGGACAATAGCTTTTTCAGAAAGCCAAGTCTCGGCTCCATCGTATATGCCGATATCGTTCCGCCGCAGGGCGGCGACACATTATTTGCCAATCAGCAGCTGGCTTTTGAGAGTCTTTCGGAAGGGATGAAGGCTGCGCTCAGAAGTTTAACCGCGATCCATTCCGCCAATGATGCCTATAGTTCACCTACCGCGCTCGAAAAATATGATGGTGACGGCCCGATCACCTATAAGCGTAGTGATATTATCAATGAACAGGTCGAGCATCCGGTGATTATCAAACATCCGGTAACGGCCAAGGAGGCGCTCTATGTAAATCCGATGTTCGTCAGCCATTTTAAGGGCTGGACCAAAGAGGAAAGCAAGCCGCTAATTGACTTCCTTTGTCTTCACGCGGTACGCGAGGATTTCCAATGCCGTTTTCGTTGGGAAAAGGGGAGTGTGGTGATGTGGGACAATCGGATTGTTCAGCATGCCGCGCTCAATGACTATGAGGAATATGAGCGTCTGCTTTACCGGATCACAGTCAATGGCGATGTACTCCGATAGAGGTAGTACGCCATGATAAAACTCCCCAAGAAACTGCTGGTGATCGAAGGCTATGATCCTGCGGGCATGGCCAAACTTGAAGAGTTTGGAGCAACCAGAGCTTCGGTTTTGTACAAACGCATGCTGGGTAAATATGTCGACCAACGGCAGATTGATGTGTCCGAGATGTCGGGCACGGAGCCGCCAGAAATTGATATGGATCAATATGCCGGCATATGCTGGACCGGATCGAATCTTTTTTTTTCCGAGACAGATCATGTAGTGCAGCGTCATATCGAGTGGTGTCAGAAGTTTTTCGAAGCGGGGATCCCGCAAATTGGCAGTTGCTGGGGCGTGCAACTCGCGGCCGTTGCTGCGGGAGGTAAATGCGCTTCCAACCCGAAAGGTCGCGAATTTGGTATCGGTCGAAAAATCATGCTAACGGAAGCGGGTAGAAGCCACTCGATGTATGCCGGGAAAAATTCTGTTTTCGATGGCTTTGAATCGCATGCCGATATCGTGACCGAATTGCCCGAAGGGGCGACACTGCTGGCCGGCAATATTTTCACTCCGGTCCAAGCTCTAGACGTGAAATATATCAATGGCACCTTCTGGGCGTTCCAATATCATCCGGAATATGACTTTTCCGAAATTGCCGCATTGGCATTGGTCCGACAGGACGGGCTGATCGAGCAGGGCAGTTTCAAGGATAGGTCTGCCGTGGTAGAGTTCGCCGAAGAGATGAATGCCCTGCAAATCGATCCCTTGAGGCTAGATATCAAGTGGAAATGGGGTATAGACAATAATCTGGCGGATCCCGAGTTTAGGACTCGAGAGGTCAAAAACTGGGTTCATTATTTTTTTGGCGCGACGAGCTCTCCCCCACCGGCGTCATAGATCGGTTGGGCATTGTCACATTAACTTGGCTAGCGACAGGTGCCGGGTTGGGATAGCATCGGCAGATGCAGAAAATCTCGTTTGAGCGCCATCGTTTTCCACCTGATCTGATTATCCATGCGGTTTGGCTTTATGCAAG
>JABMNS010000004.1 GCA_013204445.1 Sphingomonadales bacterium | reverse complement strand
TTTTTTGACAAGTCCAACCGCAGTCTGCAATTCGCGACCAATCTACCCCAGATGTCGATCATCCGGGTGCGGGCGTTTGATGTCGCGACCTTTGTGGCTCATGGTGCCGCGCAGATCGGCATTGTCGGTTCCGATGTGATCGAGGAATTCGGCTATAGCGAGCTATACGCCCCGGTGGATCTCGGTATCGGGCGCTGCCGCCTGTCGGTGGCGCAGCCGAAGGATGATGCGGAACCGCTGGCCAATATCTCCCATCTTCGGGTGGCGACCAAATATCCCAATCTCACCAGCCGCTATTTTGAGAGCAAGGGTATTCAGGCCGAATGCGTGAAGCTGAACGGCGCGATGGAACTCGCGCCATCGCTGGGCCTGTCGCGGCATATCGTCGATCTGGTCGAATCCGGCAGCACGTTGAAAGCCAATGATCTGGTCGAGACCGACCGGATATTGGATATTTCCGGCCGGCTGGTCGTTAACCGCGCGGCGTTCAAGATGCGCAGCGCCGAACTGACACCGCTGGTGCAGAAATTTCGCGAACTGGCGGGGCGGGTCTGATGCCGCTGCGCATGACCATCGCCGATCCCGGCTTTGCTGAAGCCTTTGACGCGCTGGTCAATGCCCGGCGCGAGGCGGATGCCGATGTGTCGGCCGATGTCAAAATGATCATTCAGGATGTCCGCGATCATGGCGATGAAGCTGTGTCACGGCTGACCAGAAAATTTGACCAGCATGATCTGGAGCAGACCGGCTGGCGCGTGGACAAGGCCGAATCAGCCGCCGCGCTGGAAGGACTGGAAGCATCTTTGCGAATCGCGCTGGAGCTGGCAGCCTTAAGAATTCGTGATTACCATGAGGGGCAAATCCCTGAAAATAAAGATTATATGGATGACGCCGGGGTTCGCATCGGCGCGCGCTGGAACGCTGTGGAGCGTGCCGGCATCTATATTCCCGGCGGCCGGGCCTCCTATCCATCTTCGGTATTGATGAACGCCATTCCGGCCAAGGTTGCCGGCGTCGATCGCATCATCATGGTCACGCCTGCTCCCGGTAGCCTCATCAATCCCTTGGTATTGGCCGCAGCGGAACTGGCCGGAGTCGATGAAATCTGGCGGATTGGCGGCGCGCAGGCGGTGGCGGCGTTGGCTTATGGCACCGAAAAAATTGCACCGGTTGATGTCATCACCGGCCCCGGCAATGCCTGGGTCGCAGAGGCGAAGCGGCAGGTATTCGGGGTTGTCGGTATCGATATGGTTGCCGGCCCATCAGAAATTGTGGTGGTTGCGGATGCAAAAAATGATCCGGACTGGATCGCCGCCGACCTGCTCAGCCAGGCTGAACATGATCCGACCAGTCAGTCGATATTGTTCACAGATGATAGAAAGTTTGCTGACCAAGTTGCTGAAAAAATAGAGGAACAATTGGTGGTTCTGGCCACGTCGGAAACCGCAACGGCCAGCTGGAACGATAATGGCGCGATCATTGTCGTTGACCGTCTCGAACAGTCCCTGCCACTGATCGACCGGCTGGCTGCCGAACATCTCGAACTGGCGATCGATAATCCTGGCGCGATGTTCAAGAAAATCCGCCACGCCGGATCGGTGTTTCTCGGCCGTCACACACCTGAGGCTGTCGGTGACTATGTTGCTGGCCCCAACCATGTCCTGCCGACAGGTCGCCGGGCGCGTTTCTCGTCCGGGCTTTCGGTGACCGACTTTATGAAGCGCACCAGTTTCATCCAATGCGACGAACAGGCGCTGGCCAATATCGGCCCAGCAGCCGTGACACTGGCAAAGGCAGAGGGCCTGCCTGCACATGCCGCCAGCATCCAAAAGCGGCTCGACCGGCGCTGACAATCAACAGAAAGATAATTTCTATGACCATTTCATTATATGATGCCGTAATTCCAACCCAGCTTCAGATTATTGCCGCCGTCCGCGCTCTGGTCGATAAAGCAAAAGCCCATTGCGAGAATTCGGGCACGGCGCCGGAAGAGATTATCGGCGCCCGGCTGATTGAGGATATGCAGCCCTTTTCATACCAGGTAAAATGTTGCCGTGAGCATTCGCTGGGAGCGATTGAAGCTGTAAGAGAGGGCGTGTTCACGCCCAGCCTGGTTGCGCCACCCAGCGATTGGGCCGGCTTGTACCAAAAACTCGATGAAGCAAAGGCTGGGCTGGAGGCGGTTAGCGAAGCCGAGATGGCGGGCTTTATCGGCCAACATATGGAATTCCGCTTCAAGGACAGGGTCATGCCTTTCACTGCCGAAAATTTCCTGCTGAGCTTTGCCCAACCCAATTTCTATTTCCATGCAACGACGGCCTATGATCTGCTCCGCGAACATGGGTTCCCGATTGGCAAGGGCGATTTTCTGGGCACGCCACGGATTAAAACAGCATGACCGCAAAATCCACATCCCGATCCGCTGCTCGGTTGGCCGCGGTCCAGGCGCTGTTCCAGCATCAGATGGAAAAAACGCCGGTGACGAAGCTGCTCAAGGAATTTCACGACCACCGGCTTGGCAAGGAAATCGAGGATGACCAATATCATCCGGCCGAGCGGGACTTTTTTGATGATCTGGTCATCGGCGTGACCTCGCGGCTCGAAGAAATCGACGGGCTAGTGACTTCGAAACTGGCCTCTGGCTGGACATTGGGTCGTCTGGACAAGACGATGCTGCAGATCTTGCGCGCCGGGACATTTGAATTGGTCGCACAGGAGGATGTTCCGATCGCAACGGTGATTGACGAATATCTTGATGTGGCGCATGCTTTTTTTAACAAAAAGGACGCCGGTTTTGTAAACGGGCTGCTGGATAGCATCGCGAAGCAAGTTCGGGGCTGAAGGCAACCCCCGGCGGGCACTGGGGGAAAAAATTGTCAGACTTTCTGGACCGGCTTGATCCCGCATTCCGCGATATGATCGCGGCGGACGGCCCCTATATTTTCGAGATATTGCAGGCGGATGTGGCAAGTGCCCGTGCTGCGCTGGATGCGCTGTTCGACCAAATGGCTGTCGATCTGCCGGAATATGAGGGCCAGAAAGACGAATATCATATGCCGGGTCTGGATGGAGATCCTGATATCGCGGTGATCGAATATCGCGGGCGAGACGTGCTATTCCCGGATTGCACGGTCATCTGGCTGCACGGTGGCGGCTATGTGATGGGCAGCGCCGATGATCTGTCGGCACAAGGCTATTCTTCTCTGGCACCGGTCATCTCGGTCGATTACCGGATGGCACCGGAACATCGCGCGCCGTCTGCGGCCCGGGATGTCTGCGCGGTGATCGAGCGAGTGGCGAAAAACCGCAGGTCGCGCAAGATCATCCTCGCCGGCCCGAGTGCGGGCGGCGGACTGGCGGCGAGCGCCGCGCTGCTGAATCGCGACCGGGGTGGTCCGGAAATCGCGTTCCAGCTGCTGATCTACCCGATGCTAGATGATGAGCATGATACGCCTTCGGGCCATATGGATATCCCGCCATCGACATGGACGCGCGCAACCTCGCTTCATGCCTGGTCGCTCTATGCCGAGGAAAATGGCGCCAGCCCTTATGCGGCAGCGGCGCGGGCGACGGACCTCACAGGTTTGCCGCCAGCCTATATCATGTGCGGCGATCTCGACCTGTTTCTCGACGAAGATATTGCCTATGCAAATCGCCTTCGTTCATCGGGTGTTCCGGTTGAGCTTGCTATTTATCCCGGAGCACCGCACGGATTTAACGGATTTGCCCCGCAGGCAGCGGTCAGCAAGCGCGCCAACGCTTCCATCAGAATGGCACTGGAGCACGCCCTGTCTTGAGCGAACTAGATTTTATTGACCGGTTGAAAGCTATTACCACCCATCCTGCCGCACGCGGACTGGTTGACGATGTCGCGATGATGCCATTTGGCCGGCACAAGCTGGTGATGACCCATGACATGATGGTCGAAGGAGTGCATTTTCTTCCCGATGCCGATCCCGCAGATGTGGCTTGGAAGCTTGTCGCCGTGAATCTTTCCGATCTCGCGGCAAAGGGAGCAAAGCCGCTTGGCGTGCTGCTCGGCTATGGCCGAACCTCTGGCGATCAATGGGATGCCGCCTTTGTCGAGGGTCTGAAGCAGGCGATCGACCGCTTTGCTGTGCCGCTGCTCGGCGGCGACACCGTGTCGATGGGTGAACATGCGCCGAGAAC
>JABMNS010000347.1 GCA_013204445.1 Sphingomonadales bacterium | reverse complement strand
TTCATCGTTATTCGGTCAGACACCAGCTCGAACGCCAGCAACAGGCCTTTGCCGCGCACATCGCCAATGAACGGATAGCGATTCATCAGGGCCGACAGACGCGATTTCAGCAAGCTGCCCATGCTGGCGGCATTTTCGATCATACCCTGACGGTCAATTTCATTCAGGACCGCCAGACCAGCGGCACAGGCCAAGGGGTTGCCCGCATAGGTGAAGCCATGAATAAAACCTCCCGAATCCAGCACCGCCTCGACAATATCTTCGCGCGCAATTACCGCGCCGAGAGGCACGTAACCGCCGCCAAACCCTTTGGAGATGGTGATCAGATCGGGCACCACATTCCAATGCTCAGCCCCGAAAAACTTGCCAGTGCGACCGCCGCCGGTCATCACTTCGTCATGGATCAGCAATACGCCGTATTTGGTGCAGATCTCGCGGATGCGCTGCATGTATCCGTTGGGCGGCACCAGTGCCCCGGTCGAAGCACCCCCAACGGGCTCGACGATAAAGGCCAGCACAGTGTCTGGACCTTCCTCAAGAATTTTCGCCTCCAGCATGTCCGCATAATGCAACCCGGTCGCCTGATCGTCGGCGTTCAACCCGTCCAGATAAGCGCGTGGGGCCGGGATTTTCGGCATCCGCTGCATCATCGGATCAAACGGCGCTGTCATCGGCGCGTATCCGGTGACGGCCAGCGCCCCCAGTGTGCAACCGTGATAGCTGGGATAGCGCGAGATCACCTTGAACCGCTGCGATTGTTTTTGCGTCAGCGCGTACTGGCGCGCCAGTTTGATCGCGCTTTCGACAGCTTCAGACCCGCCCGATACGAAAAAAACCCGCTCAAGCCCGGCAGGTGCCAGCGAGGCCGTGCGTTCGGCCAGCGCCTCGCCCGCCTCGGTCTGGAAATGCAGCCGGTACCCAAAAGTCGACTTGTCCATCTGCGCACGCATCGCGTCCAGAACAGCAGCGTTAGAATGGCCGATATTGCTGACCATCGCACCGCTTGATCCGTCAAGATACCGCTTGCCGGATTTGTCCCACATGTAAATCCCTTCGGCCCGGTCCAGTTGTGGCCGCGCCAGACGGGACTGATAAAACAGCCTGCTGCCCTTGCTCATGTGTTTATTCCTCGGCCGGAAGGACCGCACAGTCCCCGGGATTGATGACGATTGTAACCTCGGCCCCCATCGCAAACGGGCGGCCCTGGATCATGTTCATTGCCTGAAATTGGTGGTCGCCAACCCGGACGAAATATCGGGCAATTTGCCCTTGATAATCGACCGCTACGACGATCCCTTTTGCACTGATTTTGCTATCGTCAATCTTGCCGTTCGTCAAACGCAGTTTTTCGGCCCGGATCACCAGCTTGCCCGACATGGCGTCGCCCAGATTGGCGGCGCGATCGCGTGGCACTGCGATGGTGCCAAAATGTGGCACGTCGAGTGCGATAGTTTTGGCGTCAGACCCTTTGACCGTGACATCCAGAATGTTCGACGCCCCAAGAAAATTCGCCACAAATTCCGAGGCAGGGTTGTTGTAAACATCTTCTGGGGGGCCGATCTGTTCGACGCGGCCAGCACTCATCACGATGATCTTGTCAGACATCGCCAAAGCCTCGGACTGATCGTGGGTCACAAAGATCGATGTAACCCCGATGCGGTGCTGGATCGCCTTCAGCTCCACCCGCATGTCTTCGCGCAGGTTGGCATCAAGCGCGGACAGCGGTTCGTCCAGCAACAGAACATCCGGTTCAATCACGATCGCCCGCGCCAATGCTATACGTTGCTGCTGGCCGCCAGACAGTTGCGTCGGATACCGATCTTCGACACCCGGCAGGCGAACGACATCCAATGCCTCGCGCACCTTGATGACGGCGTCAGATTTGGACACGCCGCGGTATTTCAGACCAAAGGCGATATTTTCGCCGATGGTGCGGTGCGGGAACAGCGCGTAATTCTGAAACACCAGCCCCAGATTGCGCTTGTGGATCGGCACGTCGTTAACCCGGTTGCCGCCAACCATAATGTCGCCCGAGGTCGGGTTCTCTAGTCCAGCGACCATCCGCAGGATCGTGGTTTTGCC
>JABMNS010000039.1 GCA_013204445.1 Sphingomonadales bacterium | reverse complement strand
GCTTGTTATAGATTTTCGAAACAAACTGGCTGAGCAGATAGCCGTGGCCCATATGCAGTTCGACGGCATCAAATCCCGCCGCTTGGGCTCGCCTCGCCGCGGCGACAAATTCATCTGCCATCGCGTTTAGTTCATCGCGGTTCATCTTCTTTTTGAAATACCGCCCCGACATGACCCCGACCTTGTTAAACCCGCCGCTCGAAGAAAGTGGCCGTTTGGTTTTCAGCGTATCCTTGTCGAGGAAGGTGAAGCTGCCCGCATGGGTGATTTGCGCGCTAGCCGCTGCACCATGTTTATGAACCGCATCTGTTAGCGTACGAAAATCCAGAATTGAAGCATCGTCGAGTATCGCCTGATCGACAAAGGTTCGTGCATCGGGCGAAGTTGCGCAATAGGCCACGGTGGATAATGCCGCACCGCCTTCCGCAATCCGCTCATGAAATTTTGCCAGACCCTTGGTGACGATCCCTCGCTTGGCCATGCCTTCGTTGGTCGCCGCTTTGACAAATCGGTTGCGCAGTTTGAGCGGACCGATTTGGATGGGACTAAATGCTGATGTCATGTTCGATTCCCGATAATTCTCTCATATTTGACGCATTTGCCGTTTTTACTGGCATTAAGTCAACAGAATGCGTAAAAATATATGAGAAAAATTACGAATATGACGAACGGAGAGTGAATTGAGCCATCTTAGAGACAAAGTCGCACTGATAACCGGAGCTGGGCAGGGCGTAGGGCAGGGCATCGCGCTCGCACTCGCAAGTGAAGGCGTAAAAATAGCCGTTACCGGACGGACGTTAGCGAAACTTGAAACTACTTGCGCTCTTATCAGGGAGCGCGGCGGTATAGCCGTTGCGCTTGAGGCCAATGTCAAGGAAGCCACTGATTTGTCACGGATTGTCGAGATGACGGTGGCCGAACTGGGCGGTCTGGATATCCTCGTGAACAATGCCCAGGAGGTGCCGCTCGGTCCGCTCGACAAGGTTTCGGACGAGGCATTTACGGCGGGCTTTGAATCTGGACCATTGGCGGCATTGCGGCTTATGAAGCTGGTTCGTCCTCATATGGTGAATGCTGGCGGCGGGGTGATTTTTAATCTGGTTTCTTCGGCTGGTATCCGCTGGGATATGGCAGGATATGGTGCTTATGGATCGGTAAAGCAAGCCATTCGTCCGCTCACCCGAGCCGCAGCATCGGAGTGGGGCGGCGATAATATCCGGGTTCTATCGATTGCACCTCATGCGGCATCACCGGGGCTGAAATACTGGATTGAAAAAAATCCCGATGAGGCAAAGGCGTTTTTCAAGACCATTCCGCTGGGCCGTGTTGGCGAATGCGAAGAAGATATTGGCCGTGCGGTGGTTGGGCTGTGCTCACCGGATATGGCATATCTTACCGGCGCGACGATCCCGCTCGATGGCGGCCAGGCTAATTTTGATTGAAGAGCGAAAATGGAAAAGATATTCTGTGCATTATGGGGTTCTGAACCCGAAAAACTTCTGGCAGGCGCTGTCCCTAAGCTCGTCGCAGCCGGTGCAACCAGTATCCGAATCAATGTGCGGGATGAGGCCGTGGCGGCCGGGGCTGGCTTGATCCAAAGTCGGGGCGAACTCTTGCCAAGCGCGGCCATGCAATTTTGGGTGCCGTCGTCAAATGCGATCTTCCGTGACGCTTTTGACGCAATCATTAATGAATATTGCGACCATTTCTACAGCTGGCTGGTGGCAGAATCGCAGATCATCAAGAATCCACAATATCCCGTCGCGACCGGCAAGCGCACCGACGGTTTTGCCCAGATCGCCTTGCTGACATTGCCGCCCGGAATGGACTGGCAGGCCTGGCGTGCGGTCTGGCGCGATTATCACACACAGGTCGCGATCGATACGCAGTCCAATTTTGAATATGTTCAGAATCTGGTCGTTGAACCACTCACCAAAGGCGCTCCGCCTTATGTCGGAATTGTCGAGGAGTGCTTTCCGATCGAAGCATTGACCGATCCACTGGTGTTTTTTGATGCGGTTGGTGACCAGGAAAAATTCGATCGTAATCTGGCAACGATGATGGAAAGCTGCGCCCGCTTCATTGCGCCAGGCAGCATTGATGTGTTTCCGACGAGCCAATATGATTTCGCATAATTGGGGAGCCAGGTACGTGAATTAACGATTTGCGTAATAAAAATCACTTTCAATTCCGCAAATCTAGGTTATTCGTATATAAGATAGTATAAATGCGCCGAATCGGGAGAATGGGATCATGGCTGATGGCAAAGTTGTATTGGTAACCGGAGCTAGCCGGGGTGCGGGTGCAGGAATAGCGCGCGGCTTTGGTGAACTCGACTATACCGTTTATGTCACTGGGCGCACTGTAACGCCCGGCGACGCCAAAGGTTGGGATGGCACGGTTCTTCCCGGTACGGTCGCAGAAACGGCTGCTAAAGTAACCGATCTTGGCGGCAAGGGGATTCCCGTCATGTGCGATCATGGCGATGACGAGCAGGTCGCCGCGCTTTTCAAGCAAATCGAACAAGAGCAGGGGCGGCTGGATGTGCTGGTCAACAATGCCGCGCATATTCATCACCAGCTGATCGAGAAAAAGCCGTTCTGGGAAAAGGAACTGGAGGCCGCCGGGATTCTCGACGTTGGCTTGCGCTCCGCCTATGTTGCAAGCTGGCACGCGGCCAAAATGATGGTGAAACAGGGTAGCGGCGTGATCGCCTTTGGCTCATCATTCGGGGCCAGTTGTTACATGCACGGCCCTGCCTATGGGGCGCAAAAGGCGGGTCTGGATAAGTTTGCTCATGATATGGAACATGATCTGCGCGATACCGGCGTTATTGCTGTATCAATCTGGATGGGGCCATTGGTCACCGAGCGCAGCCTGATTGCCCAAAAAACCAATCCCGAGCAATATGAAGGCTTCATTGAAACAGCTGAAAATCCTGAATTTACCGCACATATTCTGGATGCAATAGACACGGCTCCCAACCGTGACGAACTATCCGGCCGCACGCTGATCGGCGCGGAAATAGCCAAAGAACTTGGTGTGACAGATCGCGGTCACGAACGCCCGAGCTATCGTGAAATGCTGGGCAGTCCTTCCGATAAAAATCCAGCGGCGGTTTATTGATTTCGTATGAGCAATATCGATCCTGTATTTGCTGCTGTCACAGGTCCAGGCTCGCCTTTTGAGTTAGGGGAACGCGGTGGCTTGCGGCAATTTGTGAACGCACCACCGGACCTGAATATGCTGATTGAATCGGCCAAGGCGCATGGTGACAAGACTGTGATTGTCGAAGGCAACCGGCGATTTTCCTTTACCGAACTATTTGGTCTTCGCGATGCGTTGGTCCCGGCATTGGACATCAAACGCGGCGAACATGTCGCGATCTGCATGCGCAACCGTGCCGAATGGATGGTCGGATTTCTCGCCGTGCAGCGAGCGGGCGGTGTTGCCGCGCTTGTGAACAGTCGCGGCTCTGCAGAAGAGTTAGTGGCGGCGGTCAATGATGCAGCGGCTGGTCTGGTGCTTGCCGATGCAAAACGGGCGGGGTTGCTGCGCGAAGGTGGTTATGCCGGACGGATTATCGAAGCGGATGATTTTCCGACCGAGGCTGTGGATCTGGGCGAACAACCGATCGCAAAACCCGGCGATCCCTGTGTCATCCTCTTCACTTCTGGCACGACCGGACGAGTGAAAGGGGCCGTGCTCAGCCACAAAAACCTGATCACTGGCCTGTTGTCGATGCAGCTATCTGGGCTGATGGTGCTGCATAATATGGCTAATCAGATGGGTATTCCGGTCGCAGCAATTCTCGCCAACATGCCGCAGCAAGCGGTGCTCCAAGTTTATCCGCTGTTCCATATTTCCGGACTGGGGGCTGCATTTCTCTCACCTCTGTTTTCCGGTACCAAGATTGTCATCATGCGGCGCTGGGATGCGGCGGGGGCGATGAAACTGATCAAGGACGAGCAAATCACACAATTTACGGCTGTCCCGACAATGCTCTGGGATATGGTGAGCTCGGCCACAGAAGAGAATGCGGATTTATCTTCGCTGCGCAACATCGGTACGGGCGGACAAGCGCTGCCGGTCAATCTTCTCGATGCCGTGCGGGAGATCTGTCCGCAAGCGGTGATGGGAACCGGTTATGGCATGACCGAATGTTCGGGCAGCGTGGCGATGGCTGTCGGTGAGGATTTCGTTCGCAACCGGTCTTCTGCCGGCCGGGTGCTCAATCTGGTCGATATGAAGATCGTCGGACAGGATGATGTTGAGCTACCCCGGGGCGAGGCCGGCGAGATCGTCGTGCGCGGCGCGATGGTAATGCAGGGTTATTGGAACAATCCGCAAGCAACCGCTGAGGTATTGGACAGCGACGGTTGGCTCAAAACTGGTGACATCGGTTATGTCGACGACGAGGACTATGTCTTTATCGTTGATCGCAAAAAAGACATGGTGATTTCCGGTGGCGAGAATATCTACTGCGCCGAGGTCGAGCGGGTGATGAGCGAGCTGCCCGAGGTCACCGAATGCGCCGCTTTCGGCATTGCCGATGACCGGCTTGGTGAATTGCTGGTGGCTGTTGCCGTGGCCGATGATATCGGCGAGCAGGCTATTATTGATACCGTCGGCGAGAAACTTGCGACATATAAGGCGCCTGGCAAGGTGGTGTTTTTGGAAAGGCCTTTGCCGCGCAACGCCGTGGGCAAGGTTGATAAAGTGAAACTGCGGGCGATGTGGCCCGAAATGGTGGAGGAAAAAGCCTGATGGCTATGCCGACTGATATTGGAGTAATCGATTGCATGCTCGGCATTCCGGAAGCGGAAGATCGCTCTGAGTGGTTTGAGAGTTTCAAGCCTTTGCTCAAGGACCAAGAAAGCCGCAAGCAGTTCAGTATGCCGGCGCAATATATGTTCAAGGACGTGCCGCAAACCGGCAAAGCCGATGACTATGTGAGCTGGACAGTGGACCAGATGGACCGGTTCAACATTGAAAAAGCGCTGGTCGGCTGGAATGAGAATAAAACCTCGCGGCGCGCCCTTGCGAAATTCCCGGACCGCTTTGCGTTCGAGCTTCCCTGTGATCCCAACAAAGGCGTCGACGAAGTAAAGCGCATCAAGCGCATCCATTCTGAAGTGGACCTTAAAGCGATCAGCGTGTTTCCTGCCGGCACTAATCCGCAGGTCGCGATCAACCACAAATATATGTTCCCGCTCTATACAGCGGCGGCTGAGCTCGACATACCGATCTGTTTGAACGCCGGTATTCCTGGACCGCGGATTCCAATGGAAACGCAAAAGGTCGAACATCTCGACGAGGTCTGCTGGTTCTTCCCAGACCTGAAGGTCGTCATGCGCCACGGCGCCGAACCGTGGGAGGCACTGGCCGTGAAGTTGATGCTGAAATGGCCGAATCTCTATTATTCGACCAGCGCCTTTGCTCCGAAACATTACCCCAAGGCGATCATTGATTACGCGAATACACGGGGCAGCGACAAAATTATTTACGCAGGCTATTTCCCGATGGGGCTTAGCCTCGACCGGATTTTTGGAGACATGCCGAACGTGCCTTTCAAAGATGAAGTCTGGCCAAAATTCCTACGCGAAAATGCGATAAAGGTCTTCGGACTGTAAGTTGAATGGGGGCTGGGAAGTCTGCTCCTTATCTGACCATCAACCGGTGTGCTGAGACAACCCCAGCAACCGGAAGCCACCCTCAGGTGGATGAAATTTGAAGGAGATGAAATATGGCTGGTTCTGATCATGGTCCGGCAGGCGATGCGCGCACCGCGCCGGTTGCTGTCTGGCAGGTGCTGGAAAAAATGAGCAGGGAAGAGTTGCTCGAATGGCGCATGGCAGAGGTGATCAATCGCGCGCCCGTCGCTGACCGGAATCTTGACATGCCCTTTGCCTATGGCTGGTATCCGGCGATGCTATCGTCCGATCTGGCCATCGGCGAGGTCAAACCTTTACGCTATTTTTCCACAGATCTGGTGATCTGGCGCGGCAAAGATGGCAATGTCCGGATGCTCGATGCCTATTGCCGCCATCTCGGTGCGCATATGGGTTATGGCGGCCGGGTCGAAGGCAATAACCTTGAATGCCCGTTTCATGCCTGGAGCTATAATGGCGAAGGCGTGGTCGAAAGCATTCCTTATTCAAAATCTATCCCGCCGCAGGTGAAACGCCCTTGCGAAAAACAGTGGCCGGTCAGTGAAGCCAATCGCTGGATCTGGTTCTGGTATCATCCCGGTGGCGCTGCGCCCGAATGGGAAGTGGAGCATGTGCCCGAAGCAACCAGCGAGGACTGGACCGATTTCGACATCACCGAATGGAATGTCTACGGAAGTCTTCAGAACATGGCGGAGAACGGTGTCGATGCCGCGCACTTCAAATATATTCACGGCGCGGCTTCGATGCCCGATTATGAATTCGAGTGGGGCGACCATTGGCGCTCGGCCAGCCTCAAAATGAAAATGGGTACACCGAGGGGCGAAGTGGACGGCGGGATTGCGTTCAAGAATATCGGCCCCGGCCAAAGCTGGACACGTTTTACTGGCATTTCTGAAACGCTACTGATCGCCTGCATCACGCCGATCGGAAAAGATCATGTGCATGCGCGCTTTTGTTTCTCCCAGCCGAAGAAACAGGCCGAGGGACCAATGGCCGGAATTGCACGGGCGATCATTAAGGATATCTGCAAACAATTTGATCAGGATAAAGTAGTCTGGGACCGGCAGAAATATATGCCCGATGCGATGATTTGTGCCGGTGACGGACCGATTGCCAAATTCCGCAAACATTATGCGCAATTTTATGTCGAGCCTGACGCATGAAACATTTCACATTTCTGATCGCGGCATTTCTGTTCGCCTCCACCGGCTCCGCCGAAGTTACCGTCTATAAGGGCGGCCCGATCATCACGATGGCCGGTGACGAGGCGCAGACTGTCGAAGCGGTCGCTGTGGATGATGGCAAGATAATTGCCGTCGGTACGGCGGCAGCAGTCAACAAAAAAGCGGGCAAGAAGGCCAAGCAAGTTGATCTGGCGGGGCGGACAATGTTGCCCGGCTTCATTGATGCGCACGGCCATGTTTCTGCCGTTGGAATGACTGCGGGCCTCGCCAATCTGTCGCCGCCACCGGTCGGTGGCGTGAGCAAAATCGGGGCCCTTCAGGACACGTTGAGAAACTATAAACGACCAGAGGGAATGCCGATCATCATTGGCTGGGGCTATGATGACTCGTTGATCGACGAGCGCCGGCACCCGACCCGGCAGGAACTTGATGCGGTATCCGCTACCACACCGATCATGATCACCCATGCCAGCGGACATCTGGGTGTGATGAACAGCGCGATGCTCAAGCTGGTCGGAATTACTGCCGATACGCCCAATCCGGTCGGTGGCGTGATCCGCCGCGAGGACGATGGCAAGACGCCCAACGGGGTTCTTGAAGAAACCGCATGGTTCGAAAACCTCAAGATGCTGGCGCCAAGATCACCCGAGGCCAGTCTGCCCGGACTGTTGGCGGGGGCGAAAATTTACGCAGCCAGCGGAATTACCACCGCACAGGACGGCCGCGTGATGCCCGAAAATTGGGCCACTCTTGCGATTGCGAATGATCAAAACAAGCTGCCGATCGATATCGTTGTGTTGATCGCCGGTGAAAGCGATTGGCCTGAAGAGATTCAGGCCCTGGTCGGCAAGCCTTCCAAAGGCCACATCCGCATCGGCGGTATCAAACTGGTACTCGACGGCAGTCCGCAAGGGCGCACGGCATGGTTGCGCGATCCGGTACCGGTGCCGCCTGAAGGACAAGGCCCGGACTACCATGGATATGGCCTGATGAGTCCGGAAACCCTGACCGCCAAATTGAAATGGGTGGCCGACAATGGCTGGCAGTTGTTCGCCCATGTCAATGGGGATGCGGCGGCGCAGGCATTGATTGATGGCGTGCGAGGCAACGGACTTTCCGGTAAACGCACGATTGCCATCCATAATCAGGTGGTTCGTCCTGAGCAACTTGCAGCCATGGCGGAGCTTGATATCCAGCCGAGCTTTTTTGCCAATCACACATTTTTCTGGGGAGACTGGCACCGCGAAGTTTCGTTGGGATCCAAGCGGGCAGATTTTATTTCGCCGCAGGCCAGTGCATGGGCCATCGGCCTGCGTCCAACCGCGCACAATGATTCGCCGGTGGTGCCGACCGACATCATGCGGCTGGTCTGGTCATCGGTGAACCGGCGCACGCGCAGCGGTGACATATTGGGACCGCTTGAGCGCATCTCCCCATATCGTGCGTTGCAGCAGGTAACGATCAATGCCGCGTGGCAAATCCACGAGGACGACAGCAAGGGCAGCATTGCAGTAGGGAAACGCGCCGATCTGGTGATATTGGATCGCAATCCGTTCACCGTCGATCCGGCGGAAATTGACAAGATCAAAGTGGTGGCGACGATCAAGGATGGTGTGTTCGTGCATGGTTCTCTGCCAACCTTAGAAACGGAGCGTGTGGAATGAGAGGATTATCGGAAAAGATTGGCATCGTCGCTGGCGGTGGTCGCGGCATAGGTGCGGCGACGGCGAAGCGGTTGGCTAGCGAAGGTGCAAGGGTGGTTATCGGGGATATCATGGGCGACTGGGCTCGTAAGGTTGCCGATGAAATCAAGGCGGACGGCGGAACGGCCGTCGGGGTTGATCTTGATGGCACGTCGGTGGAATCGCAAAAGTCGATTGTCGATGCGGCAATTTCCGAGTTTGGAGGGCTGGATTTTTATCACAGCAATCTCGCTGGCGGTACCGAGGGCGATATTGATGCGCTCAATTGTTCGCTGGAAACCCTCGAAAAGAGCTTCGCAATCAATGCGAAGAGCCATTTTATTGCCACTCAGGCGGCGCTTCCGGTCATGCTGGATCGCGGATCGGGTGCAATGATCTATACCTCGTCGGGGGCCGCCTCAGGTGGCAGCCCTTGGCAGGTTGCCTATCCGATGACGAAAAACGCGATTCACGCACTGGCTCGTCACGTCGCAAGTAAATGGGGGAAAAAAGGCATTCGTGCTAATGTCATTTGCCCAGGCGTTGTGCTCACCGAAGCTGTCAAAATTCACATGACCGATGAACAGGTCGAGAGTGCATTGAAACGAATGCCGCATACCCGGCTTGGTGATCCCGATGACATTGCTGCCGCTATTGCCTTTCTCGCATCCGAAGATGGTGCATGGGTCAATGGTCAGGTCTGGCACGTCAATGGCGGCATGCAGATGCGCGATTGATGGAAGCCGTTCCCAAAACTCGAACGACAAACAAATGGCTGGTGCTGGTGCTGCTGCTTGGTATTTCGATCTTCAACTATGGTGATCGCTATTTGCTGGCGGGTCTTGTCGAACCGATCAAGGCAGAATTCAGTGTCTCTGACGGTTTCATGGGCCTTTTATTGGGTCCGGCATTTGCCGTTTTCTATTCCATTCTCGCTATCCCGATCGCTTTTTATGCAGACCGCCATTCGCGGATCAATATCATCTGCGCGGGCTGTGTCATCTGGAGCATTTTCACGGTGCTATCCGGATTAGCCGACAGCCAGTATTCGCTTGCCGCGGCGCGCGTGGGTGTGGGCGTCGGCGAGGCAGCATTTCAGGCACCCGCTTTCTCGCTCATCGCCGCCTATTTCCGGCCCGAACAACGTGGCAAGGCTTTTGCGGTTATGGCACTCTCGATCTATCTCGGGCAAATTCTCGGATATAGCGCGGGGCCCCAGATTGCCTCCTTTGACGACTGGCGACTGGCGTTCAAGGTCATGGGCGCCAGCGGATTTGTGGTGGTCGCATTGGCCTGGTTCATTATCCGCGAACCGGCGCGTGACGAGACGCAGGGGGTGGCTTTACCGCTGGCCTCCTCGTTTGCCCGTCTCGTCAGGATACCCAGCTATCGTTACATGACGTTCGGCATGGGACTTGGCGTGATGTCCGGAATTGCTTTCGGTTTCTGGGGACCAACGCTGTTTTCCCGTGTATACGAAATGTCCCTGATTGCAGCGGGGAGTGCTTTCGGTGCTGCCTTCACGCTCCCGGACATGATCGGCGCATTGGGCTTTGGTGTATTGGCCGACTGGCTATCGAAAAAAGGCTACGGGCGGTCTCTCATGCTATCGGCTCTGGCGCTGATGTCCGCTACCCTGGCGGTATTGGGTGCAATTTGGGCGGCTAATATCGACAATGCGTTAATCTGGGCGATCCCGGCCGGACTGCTTGGTGGCGGTTGGTCGGTGGGCATTTATGCCGGCCTGCAATATATTCTTCCGGACCGGATGCGCGCCACTGGCACCGCGCTTGCCATGCTGGTCGTCAATTTGCTTGGCTTTGTTATCGGTCCGTGGGCGGTCGGCGCGTTTAGTGATCTACTCGCAATCGATGGTTCCCAATTGCGGCAGTCTCTAACTATCGTCGTGCCTGTTGGATTGCTCGGCGCGCTGCTGATCGGGCTGGGTGCGAAATCGCTGGAGCAGGGTCGGCAGGCGCTGGCCGACCGCGAATCCGACTAGATCCTGACCCTAAGCTTGCGGTGGCTGCGGTGCTCCCGGCATTTGCATATAATAATGGCCCGCATTGAGCCCCCCATCGACCGACAATTCGGTGCCGATGCAATATTTTGCGTCATCAGATGCCAGATAGGCCGCAGCAGCGCCAATGTCCGCGGGTTCACCCGAGCGCTGCGCGGGATAAATCCAGTAGCCTTTGTCATAGGTCTCGCGCGGAACATTGGTGGGATTGGCCATCGGCGTCAAAATCCCGCCCGGATGGATCGAGTTTACTCTTATGCCTCTGGGGCCAAGTTCCAGCGCAAGTGCTTTTGTGAATCCGCGGACCCCAAATTTTGAAGCACAATAGGCGGTCAGTCCGTTGGCACCTGAGATTCCGTCCGCGGAGCTCATATTGACAATCGATCCGCCACCGGCGCGCTCGATGAAAGGGATTGCCGCCTGCGAACCGATCATGGTCCCGATCAGATTGACGTTGATAATCTGACGGATATCTTCTTCGGTCAGATCATCAAGCCGTGCGAACTTCAATATTCCCGCATTGTTGACCAGCGTATCCAGCCGTCCAAATTTTTCTTCTGTCAGTGAAAGCGCCCGGGCCCAATCGCTGGAAGAGGTGACGTCGAGCGTTGTAAATGCGACTGAACCGCCTAATTCGGCAGCTAGCTGTTGCCCTTCTTCTGCGAGCACATCGGTAATCATCACATTAGCGCCTTCTGCGACAAAGCGCCGCACAATGCCTTCTCCAATGCCGCGCGCGCCACCGGTTACCAAAGCTGTTTTTCCCGCCAGTCTATCCATTATTTGCTCCATCATACCCTCCAGCAATTTTAACTGGATTTTTCTTGTATAATACGCAATCATTGGAGTGAAAGAAGAAATTATAACCAAATGCGGAATAATGATGGCTTCAGATAACGCACTTTTTGAAAATGGTTGTGCATTGGTTGTCGGGGCCAGTGGCGGCATCGGTGCTAAGGTCGCCGAAATATTGGCACAGGATGGTGCTGATCTGGCGCTGGTTTATAACCGCAATGAAGCGCGCGCGAAATCCGTTGCAGACCGGGTTGCCAGCAAGGCGAGTTGTCATAAAGCCGATGTTACAGACCCGAAAGCTGTCGCGCGATTGATTGTAAAGGTTCTGGCCGAGCATCAACGCATTCACACTGTGGTCTGGGCAGCGGGGCCATTGGTAGAACAATATGCTCTGGCTGATACGCCGGACGAAGATTGGCAGCGAGCCTTTGCGGTGGAGACACATGGCTTGTTCGCTACGGTAAAGGCAATCTTGCCTCATATGCGTGAGCACGGAGGCGGATCAATTGTTCACTTGGGTTCAGCCGGCCATTTGCGGTGGCCACCAAGGGACGGGTTGTCGGTTGTTCCCAAAGCGGCGAATGAAAGCCTGATCAAAGGCATTGCGTGGGAAGAGGGTCAGCACAGCATTCGCGCAAACAGCGTACTCGTCGGCGTAATAGATGCTGGCATGTTCCATGAATTAATGACAAAGGGCGCGTTTCCGGAAGGTTGGGAAGCAGAAACGAAGAAGATGCTCAGTATCAAGCGCTGGGGGCGTCCAGAGGAAATTGGTTATGCGGTTAGCTGGTTGGCATCCAGCAGGGCCGCTTATGTGACCGGCCAGCAGATCAACGTGTCCGGTGGTTTTGGATTGTGAGGGATTTGAATGAGTGATGATTTTCCGGTTGATGAAATGGATCTTGCGATTGTGGAGCAATTGCGGATCAACGGTCGTGCGACCAACCAACAGATTGCAGACAAGCTGGAACTAACAGCCGCAACCGTTTCCGCGCGGATCAGACGTATGGAAAAAGCGGACAAGTTGCGGGTTGTCGCGGTTTCCGATTTTGCGGCGCATGGTTTTAACGTCCTCATGGAAGTGGCGATCGAAGTGGACGGACGTGCGGCTTCGGAAGTGGTGGATGAACTGTCCGAGTTTCCCGAAGTTTTTGCTGCGCATCTCGTCACCGGACGATACGATATTGACTTGCTGATCGCGCTGCATGAATTTGACGATCTGCATGATTTGCTCCTCTCGAAGTTCTCGCAAGTCCGCGGGATCCGTTCGATGGTTCCAGCGATCGCAGTAGACGTGATCAAGTATAAATTTGATGTAGCCCCAATCGATGCGAGGATGAAGGCATGAGCGCACCACTCATCGATGCACTCGACCATCAGTTGATCGAGATTTTATCCAAGGACGCACGCATTTCCAATCGCAAGATTGCAGCCGATCTGGGAGTTACGGAGGGCACAGTTCGTGGACGAATCAAGCGATTGCAACAAGAAGGCATGATCGCCTTTACCGCCATCACCAGCTTTGGCTTGGCAAATAGCGCAAAATTGGCTTTCATCGGAGTACAAACCGATGTCGATCAGGTGAAGCAAATCGCGGCCGAAATTGCCGAACTGCCGATGGTCAATGCTGTGTTGATAACGATGGGGCGGTTTAACATATTGACCTTCTGCCTGTTCAGCGAACTGGATAAATTGCACGCGGTGGCGTCCGACCAGATATTGGCGATCAAGGGCGTCCACCATGTTGAAACGTCAATTGCGGTAAAGACGGTGAAATATAATTCGCGAATCGTGAAAATCACCAAAGACGAGAAACTCATCGCTAGCGATAAATAGGCCGCTAGCGATTACGCATTTGCGTAGCAAAAATCTTTAATAAATACGCATAACGTCAATTATATCGCTAATTCTCTATAAATTGCATTGCAATTTGGCCAAGATATTCTGTATATTGCCCACATCGTTTTTGAGAGGATTCGAACTATGGCGACTTCTGCTGAATATGGATTGGGTGAACATGTCTTTCCGCGCGGATGGTTCATGGTCGCTGCTTCGGAAGAGGCGACAACGACGCCGGAAGCGATTCGCTTTTTCGGCGAAGATATGGTTATTTATCGTGGAGAATCCGGGCGGGTATTTCTCGTTGAAGCCTATTGCCCCCATATGGGTACCCATCTTGCCAAAAATTCTACTTCTTATGTGGTCAAAGATCACGAGCATGTCGAAGGCGACAATATTCGCTGCCCTTATCACGGCTGGCGGTTCGGGCCGGATGGTAGCTGCAATGACATTCCTTATTCGCCAGCGCCGCCGCCCAAGAGAGCGTGCCTAAAGAGCTGGAAAATCGAAGAACGGGCTGGCTGCATTTGGATGTGGCATGATGAAGAAGGCGGCGAACCGGAATATGATCTGCCGGAATTTGATATGTGGGATCAACCGCATTGGGTGAATTGGAAGATCGATATTTTGGGAGAGCTGGAATCCCATCCGCAGGAAATTGTCGATAATATGGTCGACAAGGGTCATTTGGGACCGGTGCACGGTTCGATGGACATGGTCTTGTTCGAGAATGTATTTGACGGCCATACTATCCGCCAGGTTTTGACCGCCGGCCATAAAACGCTTGCGGGAGCGGGCGGCGAACCGATGACCAACGACACTTGGTATACCGGCCCGGGCATTTTGCAATCTGTCATGATCGGGGAATATCCTTCCCATATGCTGATCGCGCATACCCCGGTGGATGATGGCAAAGTGAAGGTCTGGCATGGACTGATGGTAAAGGTCGCCAATGAAGCCGCAACCGAAGAAGATGTAGCCATGGCCCGGGGTTATCAGGCCGCCAGTCTCGCGGCATTCTCGCAAGATTTCGAAATCTGGGGAAACAAGCGCGCCTGTATCAATCCGATGATGGTCAAGGGTGACGGTCCATTTGACAAAATGCGGATCTGGTACAAACAATTTTTCAATCCGCGCGCGCGCGCAGGAGAATTCCAGAAGCGCGCCAATGGCAAATATATATCTCGCGGAACCCTGAACGACCCCTGGGACGAGGTTGCCTGAGAAAGCAGTGGCTTTGGCCAGTTTGCCGATTGGGAGATCGGCCATAATAAGGGTCAGGGAAGATCACTCCTCACTGGCCCTTTTCCTTTGGAGTATTTATGACTGACAAATTGTTCGAACCGGTTCAGTTGGGGGCACTGGAGCTTCAAAACCGGATCGTCATGGCCCCTATGACCCGCGATCGTGCAGGACCGGGCGATATACCCTCCGACCTGATGGTAGAATATTATCGTCAACGCGCTTCTGCCGGGATGATTGTCACCGAAGGAACCCAGCCTAGCCGCGAGGGAAAAGGCTATTGGCGTACACCAGGTATCCATTCTCAAGAGCAGATTGATGGTTGGCGCAGGGTTGCCGATGCTGTGCATGGCGAAGGCGGCAAGATCGTCATGCAACTTATGCATTGTGGCCGCGTCGTTGTGCCGGAGAACCGGGGATATGATGCGGATATAATTGCACCGTCGGCCATTGTGTGCAGTGACCCTGTGCCGGGGCCGGATGGTGTTCCTGCGCCAACCGCCATGCCAACGGCTCTTACGGTTGACGGAATAGCGGTGCTAGTCGAAGAATTTTCTCAAGTCGCAAAAAATGCGCGTGCAGCCGATATTGACGGCGTGGAACTCCATTGCGCCAGCGGCTATCTGATCAACCAATTTCTAAATCCTGTCAGCAATCAGCGGGACGACGAATGGGGCGGCGCAGCTGAAAACCGGATACGCTTTCCCATGGCAGTGTTGAGCGCAATGGCGGATGCGATCGGTTCGGACCGCGTGGGCTTTCGGATATCCCCCGGAAATCCCTATAATGATATGGACGTGAGCGCTCCGGAAGAAACATTTATACCCTTCCTGAAGGCAGCAGATAATCTCAATCTCGCTTATGTGCATGTTGTAGATATGGGGCTGGAAGAACTGGACAGCTTGGCGATGATACGCGAAAACTGGTCGGGTCCGATCATCGCAAACAACGGCTTGAAAGAGAATTCAGCGGCACAAATATTGGCTGAAGGTCGCGCGGACGTGGTATCATTTGGTCGTGCCTTCATTGCCAACCCTGATTTGGTGGAACGCTTCCGAAGCGGTGCGGAACTAGCCAAGCCGGATTATACAAAGCTCTATGTTGGCGAAGCTGAGGGATATACAAACTATCCGGCATCGACCTGAGCCAATGGGTGGATAATTTATGACTGGCGCGCGCTAGAAAGCGTCGGGTCGCAATTGCGCATCGGTGCCACCATCAACATAGATAATGCTGCCGTGCATCTAGGTGGCCGCATCGCTCAGAATAAATTCGATAGCGCCAGCGATTTTATCCTGGCTCGCATAGCGGATCTGCGGAATCGGGATCGCCTCGACCATTTTGCCAGTTTCCGGATGATCAGCCGCCCCGTGAAACATTGGTTTTTGCGTCATGCCCGGAGCAACGGCGTTGAGCCTTACGAAAATCGGCCCCATTCGGCGTCGAAAAATGAAATAACCAATAGTCCGGAATAACCACCGATGAACGAGATCGCGTCGCCTATGGCGTCATGTGGGTCGACGCTCCGATCAAGCTGAAAATTGCATCGAATCCGGCAGACGAACAACAGGTCCAGTCCGGCATTCGCGTAGCAGATATATAATACGGTTACGCATAAGCAGGAATAACTCTTCAATATTGCCGATATCAGGCGTTTATGCGTAGTAAAATTACGTAATTCAATTGTAGCATTGAAATTTTCGTGATATTGGCATTCATGGGAACCTGAGAAAATCCGGTCCCGGATACTATTGGGGAGGCACTATAATGTCATTTTTTCGAAATTCACGGTTGATCGCGTTAGCTTCGACGACGTCACTTATGGCTTTATCGACGCCTGTTTTTGCGCAGGATGAAGCAGCGTCATCCGGTAACACCATCATCGTCGTGACGGCGCAGAAAAAATCTCAAAATCTCCAGGATGTACCAATCAGTATTACCGCATTTGATGCCGAGGCGCTCGAAACGGAACGGCTCGCGAGTGTTCAGGATATTGGACGACTGACTCCCGGTTTATACGTAACACCAAACCCGGCCGATCCAACAGGTGTCCGGATCAATATTCGCGGTATCGGCACCTTTGACCCGCAAGTCGGGCAAGATAGCCGCATCGCGGTATATGTAGACGGCGTTTATCTGGGCAAGTCTCAGGGGCTGGCATTTGATTCCCCTGATTTGGAACGGGTTGAAATCCTGAAAGGCCCCCAGGGTACTCTCTATGGACGAAATTCGGTCGCCGGTGCGGTGAACTTGATTTCTGCGCTACCGGAACCCGGTGAGTGGTCTGGCAAGCTGACCGCGGAATATGGACGCTTCAATCACAAGAAATTTAGCGGCGCTGTCAATATTCCGGTAGGAGAAGACGGCGCCTTACGACTTTCGGGCATGGTCAAGGATCAGGACGGCTGGGTCAAGAATGACGGGCCAGGTGCTGATTTCGGTGGCTCAACACAATATGGTTTTCGTGCTGCCTTTGGCGCCGACCTGACGCCCGAGCTGAATGTGGTTGCAGCCTTTGATTATAATAAGGTCAAATCCGAGCCGTTATTTTATCAATCGATTCCCGGCTTTGCCAATCCCGGTTCGTTATTTGCAGCGGCCGTTGGTACATCGCCTGGACGGCAGGACAGAGTTACAACTTCGATCAACAATGAAAAAGGCAATCTGGAAACACTGGGGGGATCAATTACAGCCAATTGGGAAGTAGCTGATGACCATAATCTCAAGTTTATCGCCTCTTATCGCGAGACGGAAAGCAGCCGGTTTGTGAATTTGATTCCAACCGCAAATCCAGCAATCATCAATGGTATTTTGAACAGTGACATTATTCCGACTATTCCCGGGACCCAGTCGATCAACAATTTGATTGCTGGTTCTGCATTGGCTTTCCAACTTTCTGGACGGCCCATTCGGGCTGACTTTGTCACGCCGTTCGTAGGCGCCGGGTCGCAAAAAGACGGCTTGTTTATCTCTCCTCCTGGTGGCTCTCCATCATTGTCGGGGCACGAGCAATATAGCTTTGAGTTGACCTATAATGGTGAAGTCGCAGACGGTGCGCTGGAATATACGCTAGGTGCTTTCTATTTTAATGAAACCACCGGCACCGGCACTGGGTTTGCCGGTAACCGCAATGATGCCAATAGCTATTTGTTTGTTCTGGCAGGATTGAGCCCCGCACTGGGATCGCCAATCATTACGTCGGCTTTGGCAGCGCAAGGCCTGGCTCCCACGCTGAACAATCTGTTCGTCCCACAGGCAACAAAAGACTTCCTCATCCAGACCCAACTCCTGCCATCCGTTAATACGCTTACCGCGATCTATGGTGGTGCGCGTCAATCAGCAGCAAATGAGCTTACGATCGACACCGATGCTTTTGCGATTTACGGCGAAGCGACATGGCACGTATCGGATATGTTGCGCGTTACCGGCGGTTTGCGTTGGTCGGATGAAAGCAAGGATGGTTTTGGTCAGGCAAAATCGCCTTTCTTCCTGGATAATACCGATTTGCTTGGTAATCCTATTCAGCCGAACATCGGGTCCTTCAGCTTCAGCAAGCTAAACCCGTCGGTCGTGGTCGAGTTCGATATTCATGAAGATATCATGTATTATGCGAGCTTCAAGCAATCCTTCCGCTCTGGCGGTTTCAACCAGGGTGGCGTTGCACCTCGTTTGCCAGGCCTGACATTCGGTCCGGACTTCCTGTTCGGCCGTGAGGATATCAATGCGTACGAATTTGGCATGAAGGCCGATATTTTTGACAATCGTCTCCGCATCAATGCCGCCGGTTTTTATTATGATTTCAAGAACCAGCAAACCACCGTCGCCACTGACCCAATTGTCGCAACGGCGCGTGCCATTGTGAACACTGATGAAACACTTTGGGGTGCGGAAGTCGATGTGCTGTTTTCCGTTACCGATGGGCTATCGCTCTCTGGATCTTACAGTTACATCAACGGAAATGCCGGTGACGTACTCAATCCACTAACCGGTCTTATTGAAATCCGGACCGAATTGCAGGGCACTCCGAAGAATAGCTTTCGTGTGGGCGCAAATTATAGCGGTCAGATATCGGACGCCATCGAGCTGTTCGGGAATGTCGGTTATAGCTACAAGGATGATGTACTTGGCATACCGCAAAATGCCCTGCGATTGTCCAACCAAAATCTGGTGAGTGCCCGGCTAGGAATTAACTGGGAACAAGCGAACGGAAATATTTTCACGCTCGCGGTTTGGGGCCAGAATATATTTGATGACAAATATACCATCGACTCCCTGCCATTCGAAACATTTGCTTACCGTACGCAAGTTTTCGGCCAGCCAGCTACCTATGGTGTGACAGCGGGCATCAAATTCTAGATTGTAACAAAAGCTTCGTCACAAAAGAGGCGGGTAATCTTGAGGTTGCTCGCCTCTTTTTTTTTCGAGACAAGATCGATGTACGCACAACTGCTATTTTGCCAAGCTAGATTTGTCGCGCCCAGCGATCGAGTTCAGCACACAGGGTCTCGATCACCGGAAACGCCAAGCTATTGTGGCCGCAATTCTCCAGGACATGGAGTTCAGCGTCGCTTGTTCCCGTAAACGGTCCGGGTGCTTCTTCCGGCGGAACACCAATATCACGGTCGCCGAAGGCAAAAAACAGATGCACATCAATGGCCTCTACTTCCGTCAAAAAACTGCCCCGGATCATGCTCATCATTCCCCCAGCCGCGTAAAGTGGAATTGAAATTTCGCGGAGCCGTTGGGTGAGTTTCTCGGTCGCTCCGCCAAATGTGATCGATTTGCCGCTGGGACCTCCGGAAACTTGGGGGAATGGTGATCCGAATTTGCGCATGACCAACTCTTGCAGTTTCTGTTCAACCGCGTCGGGTTTGCCGATATAGGTTTTCTCATGATCATCGAGGCCCCAGTCGAGCCCGCCTGCGCTGCTTCCGAGCAATGCAACGCCAGCAAAAGGGTGGTGGCGGGCTTGTGTCAGCACTGTAATCATGCCGCCCATGGAATGACCCAGTCCTATGACGTTGGAAGAATTGGAAGCTTCCTCGCTGATAATATCGGAACACACCCGCGCGATATAATCGCTGGACTGGCGCGGTGTCAGAAAGGAGTGATCCTCCGGCAATGGATTGGTCCCGGTTCCGGGATGGTCCATCGAAATCATAGTATGTCCCAAAGTCGTCATGTGCGAAGCAAAGCTGTAATCCACGCCGTCAAACTGGCCGAGATCAAAAAAGTCACGTGATGTACCGCCACCGGGGAGGCAGAAGAATGTGCAGCCGGACGACGCGGTTTCGGATCGGAAAACGTTAGCACTTAGTTTGCATGATTTGCCATCGACCGTTTGGATCGTGGTTTCAAGTTGATCCGACTTCATATTTGCGGTGCAATATCCATGGTCATACCGTCCATGTCGTCGGTGATCGTAATTTGGCAAGCGAGCCGTGACACGCTTTTTACTTCGACATGTTCTTCCAGTCCTTCGAGCATATAGCCTTCATCTTCGGTGCGCTCTCCACATTTCTCTAACCAATCAGCACCCAAGTAAATATGACAAGTGCCGCAGGAGGCCGCTCCGCCGCAGGTGGCCTCGACCAACCCTTCGTCACGCAATGGTTCCATCAGGGCATCACCCGAATTTCCCAAAAGAATATGTTGTTTCCCGTCCAGATCAAAAACGGTTATTTTCGGCATGATATTTCCCTGACTTTGCGTCGATACTGGTTGACTCATCAGCTGAATAACGTATTTCAGAACAACGTTCGGAAAGTCATAGCTGCACAAATTCAATATGGCAAGATGGACATTCAACGGCAACAAAAGGATGAACAATGGCTGGCGTATTGGATGGATTGAATGTTCTCGACCTTAGTTGGGGAATTGCCGGACCGATGACTGGCATGTTGTTGGCCGACCAAGGCGCCGACGTCACACGCATCGAACGACCAGAAGGCGATCCTTTTGGAAATCTGCTCGGATATAAGGTCTGGCACCGTGGCAAGAAAAATGCCGTTTTCAATCTCAAGGATGATGCGGACAAATCCCTGTTCCTGAAACTTGCGGCGGATGCCGATATCGTCATCGAAAGCTTCTCTCCCGGTGTCACTGATCGCCTTGGTGTCGATTATGAAGCATTGGCAAAGATAAACCCGAAACTCGTTTATTGCTCAATCACGGGTTATGGAGAGGGAGGCGAAAATCGCGATCTGCCCGGCTATGATGCGCTGGTCGCTGCGAAAACCGGACTGCAATATGAACAGCGTGGCTGGCCGGAAGGCTCGCTCTACCATATGGCGGGCAAGGAAGATCCATTTGCCGGTGCCCTCGATCTCGATCCCGACTGGGTGCAGGGCGCCAATCGCGACGGGCCGCTGTTCGTGGCATCGCCGTGGCCAAGTCTTGGCGCGTTTTTCTCCGCGATTACCGGCATATCTGCAGCATTATATGCGCGGGAGAGAACCGGACGCGGACAGAAGGTCTCGACATCGCTTCATCAGGGCGCTTTGGCCTGTGCAAGCGGTGTTTGGCAGCGGGCCGATGACCCGGATGCGGAAGGGTACAACACCTGGATCATGGGTAGCGCCAGCCCCAAAGGGCATTTCCAATGTAAGGACGGCAAGTGGATTCACAACTGGGTGCCAAACCCGCGCTTCATACTGGAGGCATCCAAAAGCGATAAGCTGAACGCCACTCCTGATCTGACGGTGCAGAATGATCCCGACCGCTTTGGTATTGGACCCGAAGAAATACTGGTGATGGCTCATTATCAGCCGATCCTGGCTGAATCGATCAGGAAATTTAGCGCGGATGAATGGGTGAATGCCGCCGCCATTGGCAGCGTGACGATGCAGGAGGCGCGCTCGCTGGAGGAATCGCTAACTGATCCACTGCTGATTGATGATGGCTGTGTGACCACGGTTGACGACCCGGAGCTGGGGCCGATCAATCAGGTTGGTCTGACTTACTCGCTGGAGAAAAACCCGGGCGCTATACAGGGGCCGACCCGGCCGACCGGATCGGATACTGACGCTGAAAAGGCCCGTGCCGCCTCTCTTTCCGACCCACTGGAACATTCACTGCCCGCCAATGCAACCAATGAAGGTCCTCTAAAAGGCATTCGCGTGCTAGATCTCGGCCTTGCCATTGCCGGTCCGTTCGGTTGCCAATTGCTTGCCGATATGGGTGCGGAGGTGATCAAGATAAACACGCTCTGGGACGGCTATTGGCACCGCACGCATATCGCCTATATGGCCAATCGCGGTAAACGCTCGATTGCGCTGATGCTCAAGCATCCCAAGGGCATGGAGGCGCTGAAAAAGCTTATCGCGACCTGCGATGTCATCCAGCACAATATGCGCTACCCGGCGGTCGAACGACTGGGGCTTGATTATGACAGTTTGAAGGAAGAGTTCCCGCAGCTCATCTATTGCCACAGCCGTGGGTTTGAAAAAGGGCCGCGGATGAACTTGCCCGGCAATGATCAGACCGGTGCCTGTCTTTCCGGCATCCAGCACGAGGATGGAGCGCTGCATACCGGTGAAGGATTTCCCTTTTGGTCGCTCACGTCGCTTGGTGACACCGGCAACGGTTTCCTCTCCGCTTCGGCCATTTGCAACGCGCTGATGGAGCGTGCAAAAACCGGCAAGGGACAATTTGTCGATACATCGATTGTCAACGCCGGTTTGCTGAATACAAGCTATGCGGTGGTAAAGCCGGATGGTAGTGCGGTGAATCGTCCCCGTCTCGACAAGGATCAGACCGGCTATGGCGATCATTACCGGCTCTATCGCTGTTCCGATGACGTCTGGATTCAGGTTGCAGCGGTCAATGACACGCAAAAGGCGGCCTTTGATAATATTGCCAAGGGCAGCGATTTCTTGAATGCCACCGCTGCAGAATGGCACGCGAGACTGACCGAGGCCGGCGTTCCGACAGCGATATCCGATGCCAGGGCCTCGCTCGGTCTGTTCGATGATGCATCGATGAAGGAACGGGGCTGGACGCTGGAATATCAACACCCCTATGTCGGCAAGCTGGAGCAGATTGGCGCGACTTATTCCTTGTCGGACACGCCGACGGTGAAGCAGACACCGCCGTTGATCGTCGGAGACAACAGCGCCTCATTGCTGGCTGAAATCGGGTATAGCGAGGACGATATCAACGCGATGGCCAAGGACTTTGCGATCCTATGCGACCCGCCCCGCGAGGGACAGGAGGCGATGAAAAGCCCGTGGGGGATATGAACATGCGTCCAGACCCGATCCAGCGCATCGACACCGCTTTCTTTTGGGAGGCCTGCGAACGCGGCGAGTTTGTCGCGCAGAAATGTGAAAAATGTGATGTGTTGTGGCATCCGCCGCGGCCGATTTGTCCGACCTGTCATTCGAACGAAAAAACGACCCAGAAGCTTTCCGGCAAGGGCAAGTTGCTGAGCTGGGTGCGGCAGGTGACCCCCGCTGCATTCGGTTTTTCTGAATCGCCAATCGCGGCGCTTATTGAACTCGAAGAAGGCATCCGGCTGGTCAGCAATCTCGAGGGCGTTGCGGTTGAAGACATCGTCATCGGAATGGCTGTGATGGTTGATTTCGCGCAGACATCGGGCGGCAAGGCGGTCCCCATATTCCGCGCGGCGGAGGCAAGCTGATGGTGGATAGTTCAAGACAGGCCGCCATTGTCGGTATCGGCCAGACCGAATTTTCGAAAAACAGCGGACGATCGGAGCAACAACTGGCGGCGGAAGCGATTTTGCTTGCCTGTCAGGATGCCGGTATCGATCCGTCGGATATCGACGGCATGACCACGTTCAGCCTCGACAATAGCGATGAAGTCGACGTAATGCGTTCCTTGGGTTGCAAGGAGATCAATTATACCACGCGGCTGCCGCAGGGCGGGGCATCTTCGGTTGCGACCATTGTCCACGCGAAAAATGCCGTAGAGTCCGGCATGTGCGACGTGTTCGTCATCTGGCGCGCGATGAACGAACGGTCGCAATATCGTTTCGGCCAACCGGCGATGACGATCAGTCCGGACGCGCATAGCTCGACCTTTCTGGAATGGTGCTTTCCGTTCGGTGCCCAGACACCAGCGGCATGGGAAGCCCTGTCGTGCGGACCCTATCTCGATAAATATGGTGTGACATCGGAAGATTTAGGGCGGATCGCCGTGTTGATGCGCAAACATGCGGCGACCAATCCAGATGCGTGGTTTTTTGAAAAGCCGATTACGCTTGAAGACCATCAGGCGAGCCGATGGATAATCGAGCCCTGGCTGCACCTGCTCGATTGTTGTCAGGAATCGGACGGCGGCGTGGCGTTGGTCATCACGCGCATGGACAAGGCGGCCGATCTGAAACAGAAGCCGGTCCGCATATTGGGCGCGGAATATAGTTTCCTGTTCAACCACGAAATTATCTCGGATTTTTACGAAGGCGATTTGATCCATTCCGACATCAGCGAACGGGTGGCGGAAAAGCTTGTCGCATCGAGCGGTATCGCGCCGAAAGATACCGATGTCGCGATGATCTACGACAATTTCACGCCGCAAATCCTGCGCCAGCTCGAAGGTTTTGGCTATTGTGGTATCGGCGAGGCAAAAGACTTTATCAAGGACGGTCATATGGAACTCGACGGCAAATCACCGCTCAGCCCCAATGGCGGATTGATGGGCGAAGGCTATATTCATGGCATGAACAATATCACCGAAGGGGTAAGGCAGGTACGCGGAACTGCGGCCAATCAGGTGAAAGATGTTGAAACAGTATTCTTGGCGTCGGGTGTCGCTGGTGCGATAATAGGCAAGTGATTTCGGGAGCGTAAAATGGGTGATATAATCAAGGCAGGAACCAAGCTGAGCAGTGCAGTATGCCAGACCCAGATCATGGCGCTGCGCGCGCCCATCGAAAGGCTGGAAATCACCTGCGGCGGTGCGCCGATGGTAACTGAGGATGGCGAGAAGGGGGAAATGGATAGCGATCTTGCCGGGGGAACATTGGTCGGAAAACGCTATGTTGATGAAAGGGAGGCCATGGAATTTCTGTGCACCAGGGCTGGCGAGGGTACGGTTCAGGTGAACGGTGTGTCGCTGGATATCAAACAGGCCAAGCAATTGCCCTCTTCCGACTGATGAATATTCACCTGATCCTGCAAATGGCAGCCGAAGCCATGGGTGACCGCGAAGCGATTACCGCTGGGGATCAGCGGTTCACTTATGCAGATCTGGCACAGGCGACGCGTCAGGTGGCGGCGAAATTGAATCACGGCCAAAGGCTTGCCTATCTGGCGGAAAACCACACCGCGATGGCTGCCGGAATTTTCGGTGCTGCGCTGGCTGGCACATCTTTTGTACCGGTCAGTTACCGGCTGGCAGAAGAACAGATTGAAGCCCTGATGAAACGGATCACGCCTGCGCTTTTGATCACGGACAGTGAGAAAGAATATCCGGAGATTGACCGGATCAGTCGCGCGGATGCGATGATCGGCGATGCATTGGAAGGCGAAGCGCCCGATGTTGACGGCGAAGTTGCAATAGAATTGTTCACCAGCGGCACCACCGGTGAACCGAAGTCGGCGATATTGCGCCACAGCAACCTGATGGCTTATATTCTGGGCAGCGTGGAATTTATGAGCGCGGGCGAGGAGGAAGCCAGCCTAATCACCGTTCCGCCCTATCATATTGCCGGTATCTCTGCGGTATTGAGTTCGACCTATGCGGGCCGACGGATGGTGCAACTTCCCAATTTCAGTCCGCCAGGCTGGATTGATCTGGCGCAAAAAGAAGCTGTCACCCACGCCTTTGTTGTGCCGACGATGCTGCAACATATCGTCGAGCATGTCGGCCAAAATGGCGGAGCACTAGAGCTGCCAAAGCTGCGCGCGCTTTCCTATGGCGGTGGAAAAATGCCGCTGCCGGTGATCGAAAAGGCGGTGGGGCTATTGCCCCATGTTGATTTCACCAATGCCTATGGATTGACCGAAACCAGCTCGACCATTTGCCTGCTGGGGCCGGAGTCGCACCGCGATGCGATAAAGTCGAACGATCCGCTGGTTCGGCGGCGGCTTGGTTCGGTCGGGCAGGCCCTGCCAACCGTGGAATTGCAAATACGGACCGAAGACGGAGCCGCTTGCAAGGCCGATGAAGTGGGCCTCGTCCATGTGCGCGGTGATCAGGTCAGTGGCGAGTATAAGGGCGCTGGCTCGCAGCTTGATGCAGACGGATGGTTCCCGACCAAGGATGTCGGCTTTGTCGATGGTGAAGGCTATTTGTTTCTCGACGGACGCGCCGATGACGTGATTGTACGCGGGGGAGAGAATATTTCGCCCGGTGAAGTGGAAGATGTGTTGCTGGGACATCCCTGCGTAAAAGACGTTGCCGTGGTCTCGATACCCAGTGAGGAATGGGGCGAAACGGTCGGCGCAGCGATTGTTTGCAAGGGTTCCGCTCCAGATAAAAACGAGCTTTGTGAACTGGTGCGTGGCAAATTGCGTTCCAGCCGGGTGCCGTCCCAAATCATATTCATGGATGAATTGCCCTATAGTGAAACCGGCAAGCTGCTCCGCCGTGTCGTCCGCGACCATCTTGCACAAGTTTAAACCAGCGGCGCGGATTGGCAAAGAGCTGCTGGCCGAATTGGGCTATCGCGCTTCACTTTCCGGGCAAAGTGACCATCCGGCATTGGCCTGGCGGCGGACTGGACTATCTGGCCTCAGCGGAGAAAGAGATGGTCCCGCGCTGATGGTTCCGCTGCCGCTCGCTACATTTGTCGATGGCGCAATATTGGCGCTCAAATCGCTATCCGGCGCCCCTGAAAACCTGCCGATAAACGGATCGCTGCTGCTGGGCGAACGAGCGCGGTTGATGAATCTCTCCCGCTACGGGCGTGCTTCGCCAAGTGGCCATTGTCGTCTCATTGACGCAAAGCAGAGCAGATTTGCGCTCAATCTCGCGCGCGATGATGACTGGGCGTTACTCGAAGCATGGCTTGAAGAGCCGGCTACGACCTGGGAGGATGTCATAAGGATTGCTTTGTCTCAAGATGCTGAAACCCTGGTTCAAAGAGGTGGTGAAATAGGGTTGGCTATTTCGCTAGACCAAGTTGCCGAGAGCAAACCGTGGTTTACCGAAACGTCATATTCGTCCGTTCGATCTGTCCGAGCCCAACCCTTGGTGGTCGATCTATCGAGCTTGTGGGCAGGGCCGCTCGCCAGTCACCTGCTGCATCTCATGGGCGCGCATGTGGTCAAAGTGGAGAGTATCTCGCGGCCCGATGGAGCGCGGAGCGGCAACGCGGAAATTTATCATTTGCTGAACGGGGGCAAGCAATGTGCCGCCTTTGATTTCTATTCGGCTGACGGTCGTTCCGACTTACGAAAACTGCTGGCAGCTGCCGATATTGTCATCGAGGGATCTCGGCCGCGTGCCTTGGTGCAATTGGGCATAGATGCCGAAAAATTGCTCGCGCAGAAACCCGGCAAGGTCTGGCTTAGACTGGGGGCTTATGGGGATGATGAAAGCCGGGTTGGCTTTGGCGAGGATATTGGCGTTGCTGCCGGACTGAGCACGATTATGCAAAAGGCATGGGGTGCGCCCTTTTTCGTCGGAGATGCGATTGCCGATCCCGTGTCCGGCATATTGGCGGCTCTTGCCGCCCGGACGAAATGGCAGGCCGGGGGTGGAAGCCTGATCCATCTTTCGATGCGCGATGCTGTTGGACGCGCGATGCAGTTGAACGGCACAAAAGACGACTGGCCGGCTATCGCATCAGAATGGCAAGCGCTGGGCGAAACGGACGACGCCGACCTCTACCCGATGCGCAAACCATCAGCGCCGATTGAGGAAATAGGGGCGAGTACACGGCAGATAATGGCCAGGCTATGCTAGTCCGCAATGTCGACGTTGGTGGAGAGCGTGTCGACGTCCGTATCAAAGACGGTCTGATAGAAGCACTATCAGATCATCTGCCAGCGCTGGATCACGAACGGGTCGTGGAAGGGAAGGGCGGCGCGCTGCTGCCGGGTCTTCACGATCATCATATCCATCTGAACGCTACCGCTGCCGCTCTGCAGTCGGTCCATTGTGGTCCGACCGAAGTCGAGGACGAGCAGCAACTGATCGCTGCGTTGCACCGCAACCCGGGTGGCGACTGGTTGCGCGGCATCGGTTACCACCCCTCGGTAGCCGGTGAAATCGACCGTGACTGGCTGGACAAATACGGCCCCGACAGACCCGTCCGGATTCAGCACCGCAGCGGGCGGATGTGGATTTTCAATAGCCGCGCCATCGCGGTGCTTGATGCAAATATTCCGGATGACGGCCGATTGGTTGATGGTGACGTCTTGGTACGTCAGGCGCTGGGGAGCCAGAGGCCGGATCTGGGGCAGTTGATCAAGAAGCTGCTGTCATTCGGTATCACCGGCGTGACCGAAGTGACACCGGGGAATGACCGGCTCGATCTTGAACATTATCTTCGGGCGGCGAGACCATTGCGTCTTTCGATCATGGGCGGCGAAGATCTTCACGCGGTGGACGGAAGACATGCGGCAAATATCGGGCCCCTGAAAATTCACAATCATGATCATGACCTGCCGCCTCTCTCTGCCTTGACCGACTCTATCAAAAAAGCCCATGCGCATGGCCGGGCGGTGGCGGTGCATTGCGTTACCCGGGCCGAACTCATGCTCAGTCTGGCAGCCATCCAGGACGCAGGCCCTAGCCATGGTGACAGGATCGAGCATGCCGCGATTGCCGATGCAGCGGCAATAGAATGGATCAAGCGGCTGGATTTGACCGTCGTCACTCAACCGCATTTTGTAGCGGAACGGGGAGCGGCCTATCTTCGTGATGTAGACAGGGATGACCTTCCGTACCTCTGGCCGCTCAAGTCCTTTCTCGACGCAGGTATAAGACTGGCAGCGGGAAGCGATGCGCCGTTTGGCGATTGTAATCCCTGGAAAGCCATGGCCAGTGCCGCTACACGGCCAGAGGGGCTGGAGCCCCATGAAGCAGTCACCGCCGAACAGGCATTGGCGCTATATATAAAACCAGTAGAAGATGCTGGAGGGGAGGCCCGGATCATTGAGAAAGGGGCCACGGCAGACCTGTGTCTGCTGGATCGTAGCTGGTCTGATGCCCGCAATGTTCTGGCGGAAGTTTCGGTCCGTGCGACCTGGATATCAGGTGAGATGGTTTACGATAGTATCTCGTCCACCAGACCCCAGTCTAGCGCAGTCTGAACATCCAGTCGTTTCATCGACAAAGCCAGATAGGCTGTCCGCTGTCGCCCGATACGGCGTGGCAGGCTGGCAGTCCCACCCGCGCCGGGAATTAATCCATATTTGAGTTCCGGCAACTGGAACCATGCATTTTCCGTGGCGGTTACACGACTGCCAAAGGCCGCGATTTCTGCTCCCGCCCCGACGACGGCGCCATCGACATGGACGTGCAGCCGATCTTCGAGCCGCGCCAAACGCCATGCCGGCAATCGCAAGCTGCGAACCCAATGGGCTGTCGCGGGATCCGATATCTCGCCAAATTCATCCACATCTCCGCCGGTCGAGAAACAGCGTCCCGCGCCCGTGATTGTGACGCGAGTGAAACTTCCATCCGCGAGTGCCAGATCCAGGGCTTCGCAAATTGCATCGCGCATCGTTACGCCGATGGCATTATGGTTTTCCGGATCGTTTAGCGTCAGGTGCATTTTCTCGTTTTCGATATTGACGAGCAGCTGTTCATCATTGAACTTCGTCGCTTCTGTTTTTTTCGAATAACCTTTGAGCCATTCCAAGAACTCAGGCCCTCGCTGCGCGGTGGCATAGGCGAAACTTTCTGCGGTCAGCGTATCTTGTACATCGAGCGTTTCACTAGACCGCAAATGCTGAACCAATATCATCGCAGCGATCGGAGCCTTCGCGATATTTGTCATAATTTGATCGAGGCCGCATTGGTCGGTAAGAACGACGTCGCAAGCCTTGGCCAAGGGTCCGTCTCCGATACCGATAACCGGGCAGGGCAGGTCTTTCAGCCACGCTGCGTGGTCGCTATTCGAACCATCTAGATCGACCGCAAGACATGGACGGTCTGTACCGGGACCAAAACTCTCCCGGTGCACCCTGGAGTTGATCAGTAAATCTAGAGTATCTTTGCTGACAAGATCATGCATAGCGGCATCCAAACGCAACAAAGGCAAGATTTGCAAGGATTTTCGGGCTTTTCAATTGACATATTGACGCCCCCGCCCGATTAACGGAACGACATTCGGAAAATGGTGGTATGACAAATAGCATAGCAAAAAAAGCGAAGAAAGACGTGGTCTACGGGCGACCACGGCTGCTGACGCATGTTGAAATAATCGAAGGCGCGCTGGAGCTAGGGCTGGAAGGCCTGACGATGAAAACGCTCGCCAATCATCTGAATGTCGGCACCGCTACACTCTATCAATATTGGAATGGTCGCAAAGAACTCATGCAGGCAGCGGCGGTACATGCTCTGGCTGATCTCGCGCTTCCCCACGACAAAGACCAACCTTGGTCTAGCTATGCTTATGAGTTCGCCCTTTGCATCCAGAACTTTCTTGCCGCCAGCCCATCACTTGTGCTTGCAAACCACGTGCGGGAATATGGATTTGAGGTGCAGTTCAAATTGGCGGAACAATTTCTGTCGGTCATGCACAAACGCGGTTTCGCCCCTAAAGAGGGTATGCGTATATTCAATATGGTTGGCTCGGCTGCCTTTGCCGGCGCGGTGGAAGAAATCCGCAACAACGAGTTTGAAGCGCAAAAGGAAACGGCGACTGAAGTCGCATTGCGTCAGTTTGCGCGGCTGGATAAAAACGAATATCCGCTGTTCAGCCAAGCCGTTGAGGGGCTTACAAGCCCTCCAAATGAACGCATCAAAAACTTGCTGCGCGCTGCTTTTAAAACCATTGCGCGTGAGCGCGGCGAACCGGAAGATGCTATTTTAGCGCCTTCATAATCAGGTTGTTATAGCGTTCCGAATAGGGCGGCAGCATGATGAGTATATCACGGAACCGGTCGAGCGGCTGATGGACGATCGAGCGTTCGTTGGACATCGATTTAAAGCCTTCATACCCGCCAATCCGTCCCATGCCGGACGATCCCACGCCGCCAAAGGGCAGGCGGGGGTTGGTGCCCGACTGGATGCAATTGCTGTTGACCACCGCAGAACCGGAACTGGTGTTGTTGAGAAAATATTCGATCGCCTCGTCATCGGTTGAATAGACATAGAGCGCCAGCGGGCTCGGGCGGCGGCTGATGATGTCGAGCACCTCTTCGCGACTGCCATAGGTCAGGACCGAAAGAACAGGTCCGAAGACTTCTTCGTGCATGATGTCCATGTCTTCGGACATATTGGTGAGCACGGTAGGCTCGATATAGCGGTCCTCTAGGTCGGAGCCGCCGCCGCACACGACTCGGGCTCCCTTTTCTTTGGCATCATCGACCAGGGCTTTGATGCGGGCGGTGTGGCGTTCGTTGATGATCCGCGGGACATAGGCTGATTTATCGAGGCCAGCTCCGTCAAAATTATAGAGTGCATTGATCTGTTCTTCGATCAACGAGAGAAATTGATCTTTCCGGCTTTCGTGGATGATCACATATTCCGGAGCGATGCAGACCTGGCCGGCGTTCATCACGCGGCCCCATGCCAGCTTCTTCGCCGCATTATCCAGGTTCGCGGTTTCGTCGATAATGACAGGAGATTTACCGCCCATTTCCAGCGTGATCGAGGCGAAATGGTCGGCCGCCGTCTTCATGACGATTTTGCCGACGCTCATGCCGCCGGTATAATAGATATGGTCGAAGGGCAGGCCGAGTAGTTCCTGCGAAACATCAACGCCGCCCTGAAACACTTCAGCTTCATCCGAGGGCAAGGCGTTGTTGATGATCTCCTGCACGATTTGCGCGCTATAGGGTGCGTGTTCGGAAGGTTTGATCGCCACCGCGTTACCCGCCGCGATTGCCGGTATTGCCGGAACGAGGCACTCGGCAGTGGGGGCGTTATAGGCAGACAGGTTGAGCACCACGCCTTTCGATTGCCGCCGGATTTCGCAGCGCTTGCCCATCGTATTGAGCGAGTTTTTGATCTTCTCTGCCTTCATCCATTTGGCGAGATTCTTGATCGCAAAATCAATCTCGCCCTTGATCATCACCAGTTCGGCGGCGATGTCGAGATCATGGGTGCCGCGTTCCTTGTGGCCAGCCGCAAATATGTCGTCTTTGCGTTCAACCACACCGGCCCAGATCGCTTTCAGCTTGTCGGCGCGCTCTTTTGCACTGCTGTTCCGCAGACGCTGTCTTGATGATTGTAGCTTGGCAAATTTATCGGCGATCTCGGACATAGCTCAGCCTTTATACTGCGGAATTTCTACGGCTTTTTGAAGCAATTTTTCAAACGTCCGTTCGGGCAACAGCTTGTACATCGGCCCGAGCGCCTTGACATCATCGCCTACCAGATAGGACGGCTTCCAGTTTTTCTTGTCCAAGAGCCCTAACACCTGGTCGACAACCACTTGCGGTTCATTTCCTTTTTCGATCATCTCGACCATTTTTTCGGTCGTTGTATGCTTCAAATGCGGGCCGTAAACATCATTCATTTCTTGCGAAACGCTCGTCCAAATATCTTTGGTTGTTTCACCGGCGTTAGCGGTCATGTGGGTTTTGACTGCACCGGGTTCGACAGCGGTGACTTCGATGCCAAAGGGCGCCAACTCGTTGCGCAAGGTGCGAGTCAATCCAACTACCGCGTGTTTGGACATATTATAGATACCCGATGCGGCGGGATTTGCCTTCACGGCTCCGGATGCAAAATTTATGATCCGGGAATGGGGCGCTCCGCGACGGATTGCCGGCAGGAAAGCCTGACAAACGCGCAATGTGCCCCAGGTGTTGATTTCAAAAAGTTTTTTGGCCGCATCGATCGACACGCCTTCGATAACCCCGACCGCTTCGTTGGCAATGCCGGCATTGTTGATCAGAAGATCGAGCGGTGCGCCGCCAAGTGCTTTCTCGACTATCTCGGCGCTGGCGGCCACCGATGCGTCCGACGAAACATCCTGTTCCACAGCAACGATATTCTCGTGCTCGCCAAGTTCGGATGTGTCGGCTCCGGGAAGAACGCCGGCAAATACCTTCCAGCCGCGCCCAGCCAGTGTTTTGGCCTTCAGAGCACCCATTCCCATCGCTGCGCCCGTTATGAAGGCAGTTTTCTGCGCCATGTTTCTCTTCCCACAAATATCTATTTCCGAACGGCATTCAGAAATAGAGAAAGTTTTGTAGGAGTCAAGCGATCTTCCTAGGCTGAAACACTTAGAAACAGGCTGCTTTGAGAGATTCCCGGTTGACATATTCGAAGCCATAGCGGAATATCCGAACGTTGTTCGAAAAGTGATTCCGCGAGAGGATCGATTATGACTACGCAGTCGCAGGTTAGTGTCCAGCCAAAGCCGACATCCCCAAAGGTCATCCCGAATGTGGGTGGACTACCCATTATCGGCAACACGCTGGAAATGGCCAAGGATCCAGCAGCCTTTTTCGTCAGATGCTACCGTGACTATGGCCCGGTGTACCGGGTCAATGTGTTTGGGCAGAAAAGAATAGTCATTGCCGGGCCTGAAGCAGGCAAGTTCATGAACAGCAAGGCTGCGAGACTGGGTCTGCGATCCAAGGAATTCTGGCAAGACTTTGTCGACCATCATGGCGCATCTAAAACACTGACGGGAATTGATGGCGAGCAACACCAGAAAATGCGCGCTATCATGCGCGACGGGTTTTCGCGTGGCGCAATGGCTGGACGCTATCACGAACTGACGGACATCATTGATATCTCGCTCGAGCGAGACTGGAATGATGGCGAAGTGCCGGTGGTCGAGGCATTTCAATATATGATCGTTCAGCTGCTTGGCGAAGTGATGACCGGCAACGCGCCGCTGGAATATGTCCGGGATATCAGGGTGAATATCCTCTATATCCTCAACGTGCTCGTGACCAAGCAATGGCCGGGCTTCATGATCCATATGCCGGAGTTCAAGCGCGCCAGCGCCCGAGTGGATGAGTTGGGCCAGCAAATGGTTGATGAATTTTTCACCCATGCCGAAGCCGGCACGCTGCCCAAAAATTTGCTGGGTGATGTGATGCGGGGTCATCTCGACGATCCTGATCTGATTCAGAAGCGCGATCTGAAATTGGTTTTGACAGGACCTTATGTTGCCGGGCTTGATACTGTCGCCAATAGTTTGGCAGCAGCCGTCTATGGCATATTGAAAACGCCCGGCGTGCTCGAAAAAGTTCAAGCGGAGGCCGATGCTTTATTTGCTAAAGATATCGTGACCGAGCGTGATGTATTGGGATTGAATTACATTCAAAATTGCCTGAAAGAAGCAATGCGGCTTTGGCCGATCGCGGTGGCGCAAATGCGCACCACCAATCATGATCTGGAATTCGAAGGCTTTGTGGTTCCCAAGGATGAGACGATCTTCATTGGAACCAGTGTACCGCATTTCATGGAAGAATATTTCCCCGACCCCATGAAATTCGATCCTGACCGCGCCGACCGGCGTGAACATTTACAGCCCGGGGCCTATGCGCCGTTTGGCAGGGGAACGCATAGCTGTCTGGGCCAAAGCCTGGCAGAAGTGCTGATGGGAATTTGTATCGCAAGGCTATTCCACCGGCTCAATATAAGTCTGGAATCGACGGAATATGTCTTGAAAACCAAAACTGCGCCGACGCCGGGGCCCGCCATGAGCTTTAAGATCAAAGTTGACGGTGAGAGAAATCCCGCAACATCATTGAGAGCAGAAATTTTAGGAGAAGCAGCATGAACGAGATGACCAAGGTTGATAAAATCCAGACCGGCGATGATCTGGAGCGCTGCCCGTTTCCGATACCTTACGGCTGGTTTTGCGTACATTATTCACACGAACTGAAAGTCGGTGAAATCAAGATCGAGAAGGTTTTCGGCAAGGAATGGGTGTTGTTCCGCGGCGAAGATGGTTCGGTTGGGATGACCGATCCGTTCTGCCCGCATCTCGGCGCGCATCTTGGTCATGGTGGCAAGGTCGAGGGTAATAATATCCAGTGCCCGTTCCACAATTGGGAGTTTGACAGCGAAGGCTGGTGCAAGAAGATTCCATACGGAAAAGTCATGCCGGGTGTGGCCCGCAAAAAGCCGATCCTGAAAGCGTTGCCGGTTATCGAGAAATACGGAATGATCTTCGTATGGTATCATCCCGAAGATGTAGAGCCGATGTGGGAGCTGCCTGTTATTCCTGAGTTTGAAGACCCCGATGGCCATGTCGAGGTGAAATATCATGTGTGGGATATTGGCACCTGTATCCAGGAAATTGGCGAAAATTCTGTTGATACGCCGCATCTGAAATTTCTTCATGGAGCGCCATTGATTCCTTCGGTGGAAGCCTCTGCCGATGGTCCGATCTGGAATTATGATATCATGGACGGCTATATTTACGGAACCGGCTATGGTCCCGGAGTCAATGCCACCCGCCATTGTCGGGGTGATGTGAAGATGCTGATGTTCGCTATGTCGACACCGACTGATGCCGAAATGACCCGCACTCGCATGGCCTTCACATGGAAGAAATATGACGAAGGTTCGGAAGATATGGCGACGGCTACGCATCTCTATCATCATTCCATCGGCGAGGCCGAAGGCGAGGAGTCCAAGGGTTTTGAATCGGTAGACATGATTATCTGGGACAATAAGAAATATCGGCCAAACCCGCTGCTCTGTGATGGCGACGGGCCGATTATGAAATGGCGCCAATATATGAAGCAATTCTATGTTGGTCTTGATCAAAATAATCCCGCCATCGGCGGGTAGGGTGGTCCGTTAGCAGCCCGAGGTTCAATCCTGTGCCGGTTTCGCATCCAATTTCATTGATTGCCATTGAAACGGTGCAAACCAAATAGAGGTCTTTCCGGTTTGCCGGAAGTATCACCGACCGGTGGTGGATTCAGATCGAATCAGGTAGATCGATCGGTCTCGCCAAGCTGAGTCTGGCATTGCAATGCCTTCTAACCGTTCGCTATCTCCCGCAATCCACTCACGTCGCAAAGCTCGATCCGGCCGTAACCTAGGCGGATGAGCCCGCCCCGTTCGAACGCGGACAAGTGAAAATTCACGGTCTTGCGAGTGACGCCGATCATTTCGCCCAACAATTCCTGACTGATCTTGATGACCGGAGCTTCGTCTGTTTGATCTCCCCTGGCGGTGGCCAAAAGGCGCGCCGCGATGCGTTCGCGGGGGCGAAGGGATATGACGTCTGCTGCCATTTGTAACGTGTTGCGCATCGCCGCATAAGCGAAACCGGCAATTGCACGCCAGATTTCGGGCGACCTCTCCGCTACTCGATCAAGCGCGCTTTCGGAAATTTCCAACAATATGCTCGGCTCCGCACAGACAGCGGTCACCAGCCGCGGCCCGCCACTATAGCGTGTCGCATGGCCGAGCACCGAGCCGGGTTCGGCAAAACCGATCATTGTCATTCGATCATCCAGCGCGGCGTAATAGGAGTGCAGCAAACCATCGATCACGACGAAAAGGCCATTACGATCGTCGCCTTCAGCCTGTGCCCATTCGCCGACATTCAGGCGCATCAACCGCCCTTCCGTCACGAGACTCTCAGCCAGATCGGGTGAATAATCTTTCAGCCATAGAGCCCTCTTCAATACCCGCAGCGCCAAATCCTGGTCATTTCTTTTCATCGCTGAATTGTAACTAAAGTGACAGTTTGCTGCAAGGATATACAGTATTCATGCCCAATAAGAGTTAGAGAGGATAGGCCATGGCTGCAATCGCAGGCGATGAAAGGGTGATACGGATCGGGGGCGCGACCGCTTCTTTCTCAGATACCGCGCTATCCGTCCCCCAATTGCTCGCGAGCGGGCGGCTGGATTATCTGATCTTCGATTATCTGGCCGAAGGATCGATGGGTATATTTGGTCGGATGCAGGCAGCGGATCCGACGGCCGGATTCGGCACGGACTTTCTGACGATACATGTCGGTCCGTATCTTCATGATATCGCGGCGCAAGGATTGAAAGTCGTCGCCAATGCTGGTGGGGTCAATCCGGCAGGGTTGGCTAACGCGCTCGAGCAGATGATCCGGGACAAGGGGATATCGCTCAGCGTGGCCTATGTAGAGGGCGACGATCTGCGCGACCGCCTCACGGAGCTGCGCTCGGCTGGACATCGTGATATGTTCGTCGGTACACCGTTTCCTGATAATGTGGTGAGCGCCAACGCTTATCTAGGCGCGTTTCCGATCGCTGCTGCGCTGGCCAAAGGCGCGGACATCGTCATTACCGGACGCGTCGTCGACAGCGCGGTGGTGCTGGGGCCGCTAATCCACGAATTCGGCTGGGGCACCGACGATCTGGACTTGCTCGCGGCGGGAACGCTGGCCGGTCATTTGCTGGAATGCGGAGCGCAGGTTACCGGCGGGACGTTCACCGATTGGCGCGATGTGCCCGACTGGGCGAATATTGGATATCCGATCGGCGAATGTCATGCCGACGGCACGATAATAATCACCAAGCCGGAAGGAACCGGCGGGCTGGTATCGATCGGAACAGTCGCCGAACAGATCCTGTACGAAGTGAGCGACCCGGCTGACTATATCGTCGCCGATGTGCGTTGCGATTTCAGCGAGGTTCGACTGGAGCAGATCGCGGACAACAGAGTGCGTGTCAGCGGTGCAAAAGGGCGGGCACCGACCGAAACCTACAAGGCGTGCATCACCTATGATGGTGGCTGGCGCACGATCGCCTATCAGCCGATTATTGGCGAAGACGCCGCCGAGAAGGCTGCGCGCCAGGCAGACGCCTTGTTTGCCCGCGGGCGGGCGTTGCTGCGCGCGCGGAACCTTCCCGATTTCACGCTAACCGAAAATGTGCTGATCGGTAGCGAAGCCAGTTTTGGCGCGCATGCCAATCCCGGCGGATCGCGCGAGATAATAAGTAAACTCATTGTCGATCATCCCGACCAGGAAGGTGCTGGCATATTCGCGCGCGAGCAATGGGCGGGCATTTCGGGAATGTCGGTCGGCACTTCGATCAATCTGGCAACCCATGTCATACCCATGACCGGCGTGTTCCTGTTTCTGCTCGACAAGCAGGGCATAACGCCAAGGATGACGATTGATGGGATCACGCATGATCTGCCGTTGGCAGAAGGCGTGCCGGCGTTGGACACCGCGTCCTCGATCGTGGTGGGGGCATCCAATCCTCCGCAGCAGGGCGACGTCCCGGTTGATCTGGTCCGGCTCGCGTGGGCGCGCAGCGGTGACAAGGGCCATCTGTTCAACGTTGCCGGCATTGCACGGAAACCTGAATTTCTACCCTATCTGAAGGCTACGCTGACGCCCGGGGCAATGGCCGAATGGTATCGCCATTTGGGGCCGGACGGAAAGCCTCCGCTCGTCGATGGCTATGATGTTCCCGGCCTCCACGCGCTCAATTTCGTAGTTCATGACGCTCTCAAAGGTGGGATTAACGCCAGCACCCAGCTCGATCCCGCCGCCAAGGGAATGGCACAAATGCTGTTGCGTTTCCCGATATCCGTTCCGTCGGCGCTGGCAGCGGAATTTGCCGAAAGCACTCCATCTCATGAAGAATGAAATGCCCGACTATTCCTATCTCATGCAGGGAATCGAAAAGGTTCCGACCGAGAGCAGCGTCCTTGTCAGCTCGTCCAAATATCTCAACGATGCGCGCGTGCGCGATTGGGTAGCAACGCATCTGTTGCGGCGAAACGGACCGGACGTGCCGACGCCATCGGATTCCATCCAGCTCGTGCAGATTTTGCGCGAAGTGCAGGATATCGACCACATTAACGGCTTGATTGCCGCCGAGCGCGAGGAAAATCCCGAGCTTGACGCGTGGTTCAAGGAAGGCTTCATCTCGACTTTCGGTCTTGAGGATCTCAAAAAATATAACCCCGAAACCGTCGGCGGGATTTTTTATACTCAGCTGAGCAACAATGCGCTCGACGTGAATATCGTGCCGCCATTTACTCCGAAGAACGATTTCGAATATTTTAATCTGCGCGCCGGACAAACGCATGATCTGGAGCATATTCTCGGAGGCGGTGGTTTCGATTTTATCGGTGAGCTGGTGCCCTATTATATGCGCCTCACCAATTTGTTTGTCCATATGAGCCCGGAACTGGCAGGTGAATTGTCCGCTTTCTCGATCTTTGGTTCGACCCGCATCATCACGCGGGCGGTGTTACATTATCCGCAAACCTGGCTGATTACGCAGAATGCGATGGAGCGCGGCGCGAAAGTCGGCCGGGAATCGGCGCCACTCTATATGATGCGTTTCGAGGATGTCTTCGCGATGACACTTGATGATGCCCGCGAGACGCTCGGGATTAAAGGCGTCAAAATGGTGGATACTGCCGCGGCCTCGGCCCAGTGGAACTGATATAAGGAACCTCAAGATGAAAGCGCCAAAAAGAAGCAACCCCATGCTCGAAAAGCTGGCCCCGCGGCCAGGCCGCTATCCGCTTGTTCCAGAACTCACACCGCGTCAGGAACTGGCGCTGCTGTGTCGAACGCTTCACCGCGAGGGATATGACGATCATATCGCCGGACATATCACCCTCGCTCAGCCGGATGGTACCTTTCTGGTCAATCCATGGGAGCTTGCGTGGGACGAAGTGACCGCCGCCGACGTCATCCGCGTGGATGGTGGCGGAGCGGTAATCGAGGGTGAATGGAACGTCACCCCTGCGATCGGATTGCATCTCGAGGTGCACAAGCGCCGCCACAATCTGAAGGTCGTGATCCACAATCATTCGCGCTGGGGGTTGGTGTGGTCGGCTTCAGGGCGCGTGCCGGCGATTTATGACCAGACATCGGGTCAGGTCGAGGGCGATCCGGTTTTCTATGACGAATATGCCGGGACGGTCGACGGGGCTTCCGAGGCTGAGGCCGCTGCCGAAGCACTGGGCGATGCAAAATGGGCCATCCTGAAAAATCACGGTGTTTTCGTCGTCGCCAAAGATATCCGCCAGGCACATTTGCGCGCGATCACTCTGGAGCATCGCTGCCGGCTGGCGTGGCAGGTCGAAACGCTGGGCGAAGGACAGCCGATCACCGATCCGGAAAGCTTGCGCGTGGCGCAGATGTCGGACGACTTAGGTTTCCCGTTCCTCTGGGAAGCAATGGCGCGCCGCGAAATCCGTCTCGATCCGAAGGTGCTGGGCGAGGGCGGAGCTTGGGATGGGGCGCCTTCCGTCAAGTAGAGCGAAATCTGAATGTGCAGCACGGCTCTTCCTGCAGTAGGATTATTCGTAATATATTAGCTTGAGTATTACGCATTCGAATGATTAAATGGCATTTAAAACTATAAATGCGTTAAATAGTGAAATGGAAATTATGATTATGACCTATTTCTTGTTGCGTCAAATATGACTGTTGTGGTGATCACGGGCGCGGCAAGCGGCATTGGAGCGGGTTTGGCCCGCCATGCTGCATCGCTTGGTATGAAACTGGTGCTGGCGGATTGGGATGAGATCGCGTTGAAAGTGGTGGCGGATAGCCTCTCAACCGAAGTCATCGCCGTTCCCACCGACGTCCGCGACGAAGCGGCTGTTCAATCTCTCGCCGAGGCCGCCTATGATCGCTTCGGAGAAGTCGATATTTTGTTCAACAATGCCGGCGTTCTTTCCAGCGGCCTGAGCTGGGAAATTGACGCGGCAACCTGGCAACGGTCGGTCGACATCAATATCGGCGGCGTTGTCAATGTCATGCGTTCTTTTGTCCCGCGCCTGATTGCTGCGGATCGTCGGGCGCGAATTATCAACACATCCTCTGTAGGAGGATTTCTGACGTCGCCGTACATGGCGCCTTATTCAGCGACCAAATTTGCGATTGTCGCCATTACGGAAGCAATGGCAGGCGAGCTGACAGCGCTGGGGAGCAAAGTTCAGGTTTCTCTGCTCGCACCCGGCCCGGTGAAGAGCGCGATTATGGATGAACACGCGCCAACGGAAACCGTTGAATTTATGACCGTGATGCGCGGCATGAATGACGAGCACGGCATGACGCCCGATGAGTTCGCTCCGCTGGTTTTCGGGTCCATTGAACGCGGCGAATATTGGATTGTCCCGCAGCCGGAAATACTCGATTCGGCGCTTCAGGACAGGACGGATATGATTCTGGAACGAAGGCCACCCACAAGTTTCGACTTCACAAGCGGCGATGGAGAGTAAAATGGCAAAGCCTCCGGAAAACATCGATATTGTCATCATTGGAGCCGGTTTTTCTGGACTCTACGCAGTTCACAAGCTTCGCGACAAATATGATATTGTGTGCTTTGAGGCAGGCGAGGGCGTCGGCGGCACCTGGTTCTGGAACCGCTATCCCGGTGCGCGCGTCGACATCGAGAGCGTCGAATATTCATACAGCTTTGACGAGGATCTTCAGCAGGAGTGGAAGTGGCCGGAATATTTTTCCGCGCAGCCTGATCTGGAGCGATATGCGAATCACGTCGCGGACCGTTTCGGACTGCGCAAAGACATTCGTCTGTCTAATCCGGTAAAGTCTCTCCGTTTCGACAAAGACGCCAACCGCTGGCACGTGCAATCTGCAAACGGTGATCATGTCATCTGCAAATATGTGATAGCCGCGACGGGAGCCCTTTCGGCGCCGAACATGCCGGATTGGCCGGGCCGCGAAAAATATCGGGGCGAGATTTACCATACGACGCAATGGCCAGGCGAACCGCTAGATTTGAAAGACAAGCGCGTCGGTATCATCGGCACCGGCTCGACCGCCATTCAGGCGGCGCCGATCCTGGCCGAATGCAGCAAGCATCTCACGGTCTTTCAACGCACACCTGCGTTCAGCATGCCCTCCGGCAACCGGCCGCTGGACGAGGAACATGAGCGGTCCTGGAAAGAGAATTATAGTGAACGCCGCGCTCAAATGCTCGACACTTACGGCGTGTCCTTGATTGAATATCCCACCAAATCTGCTCATGAATGTACGCCCGAAGAACAGAATAAAATCCTTGAAGAAGGTTGGGCTTCCAAGAGCGCGTTTCAGATGATGGTTGCCTTTACCGACGTGATGACAGATCGGGAAGCCAACGAGGTGGTCTGCGAATTTGTCAGGAACAAGATACGCGATATCGTCAAGGATCCGGAAACGGCCGAAAAGCTTTGTCCGAAAAGCTATCCGATAGGCGCCAAGAGACTGTGCATCGATAATGGCTATTTCGATATGTATAATCGCGATAATGTATCTCTGGTGGATGTGAAGAGCGCCCCCATCACCGAGTTTACCGAAACCGGTCTTAAAACGACCGAGTCAGTTTATGATCTGGACGTGATCGTCACGGCGACAGGTTTCGATGCGGTCACAGGCGCGCTTTCACGTATCGATATCGAGGGCGTGGATGGGCTGAAGCTTAAGGACAAATGGCGGGAAGGGCCCACCTGCACTTTCGGTTTCATGGTCGCGGGATTCCCAAATCTTTTCATGATCCACGGCCCACTTTCACCTGGCGCGCTTTCGCAGATGATCACAGCGGGCGAGTGGCAGGTTGATTTTGTTGCGGGTGTTATCGATGATCTGGAACAGGACGGTTTTTTGCGGATCGACACGACGGAGGAGGCGGAACAAAATTGGGCAGCAGAAGTCAACGGCGCCGCGTCCCAAACCGTCCATCACCTCGCTGATAGCTGGTATAACGGGAAGAATATCGCCGGGAAGAAAGGTGGATTCATGATCTATGTCGGCGGTTTTCCGAGATATCGCGACCTCAGCGAAACTGCTGTACGCAACGATTACGAAGGTTTTTTGAGAAGCTGACCATCTTGGCATCTACCTCGATATTGGAGCACCCCACCTCATGATCGATCCTCATATCCAAGCCATGCTGGACGCGATGGCAGGAAGCGGCTTTCAACTGCCGGACCCGCTCGATGCAGCATCGCTACGGGCGATGCTGGACGCCCCGATTCCGGCCCCACCGGTTGAAATCGCAGAGCGGCGCGAAATAACTATTGAGACGGGCGGCCCTGCGCTAGCGGGGCAGCTATACCACCCGACGCTCGGTGAGATACTGCCGGTAGTGCTGTTCTTCCATGGCGGGGGATGGGTTCACGGCACGCTCGACACCCATGACCGGCTGGCCGCGATCCTGGCGGTGCAGGCGCGGTGTGCGGTGGTTTCGGTCGCCTACCGGCTGGCGCCCGAACATCCGTTTCCGGCGGCGTGGGAAGACGCCCTATCGTCGCTCCGCTGGTTGAAGGATCATCACGGCGAGCTCGATATCGACGCGAGCCGCGTCGCGCTCTCAGGCGACAGTGCCGGTGGCAATCTGGCCGCAGCATTGGCACAGGCTGTGGTGGGCGATCCGGCGATCGTTCATCAACTGCTCTTCTATCCCGCGCTCGACGGAAGCTGTGCAACGCCATCCTTTGTAGAGGATCATCCGGGGTTCCTGTCTGCCGCTCAGATGCGGTGGTATTGGGATCAATATGCGGCGGGCGACATGCGCTCTGATCCGCGCGTCTCTCCGGCTGTGGCGTCAATCGTAGCTGGCACGGCACCGGCGACGATCATCGTCGCTGGCAACGATCCGCTTCACGATGAAGGGGTCGCTTATGCTGCTGCGTTGCAGGCCGCCGGCGTGCCCGTCGCACTCCATGAGTATCCCGGCGCAATCCACGGGTTTGCAAGTCTCTTCGGCATGGTGCCGCTGGCCGATGAGGCGATTTCAACTGCAACTGCCGCGCTACGCGCCGCGTTCGCCGATTAAGGCCAACCAATAAACAACAGGAACCTAAGCAAAATAGAAAACCGGAGAGAAAAATTATGAACTATGAAATGGACGGGAAAGTAGCGATCGTAACGGGTGCGAGTGGCGGTATTGGCCGTGCAACGGCATTGGCATTTGCGGCATCAGGCGCATCCGTTGTCGTTTCCGACGTACAGGAAGACAAGGGCGAAGAGACTGTCCGGCTGATCACCGACCGGGGCGGAAAGTCCATTTTTCAACGATGCAATGTCGCGGACGAGGCCGATGTAAAGGCACTGATCAACAGGGCTGTTTCAGAATATGGTCGGCTGGATTATGCCTGCAACAATGCCGGTATCAACAATATCCAGAAAGATGAATATGATCTGGATGTCTGGGAGCAAAGCCTCAGTGTCAATCTGACGGGGGTAATGCTGTGCATGAAAGCGGAAGCCGAAGCGATGCTGGCCAATGGCGGCGGTGCGATAGTCAATACATCATCGATCAACGGCCTGGTCGGCAACCCGATGCAGGCCGCCTATACTGCAGGCAAACATGGTGTTGTCGGATTGACCCGCCATGGGGCGCTGCGCTGGGCAGAAGCTGGTATTCGCGTCAACTGCGTCTGTCCGGGCGTGATCCAAACGCCGATGACTGACGTAATTTCCCAAAACCCCGAGATCAAAAAGACAATGGAATCCATGACGCCGATGAAGCGTCTGGGCCAGCCCGAGGAAATCGCCAGTGCGATTGTCTGGCTCTGTTCAGATCAGGCCAGTTTTGTAACCGGTCATCCAATGGTGATCGATGGTGGCGCGACGGCAGTCTAGAATCACTGATACAAAAAGGGGCCGGAGAGTTTTCACTCTCCGGCCCTTTTCTTTGATCAATAAGGGAGGCTGATCAAAATTCAAATTCCAAACTCAGACCGTAAGTTGCCGGTTCGCCGTAAATTACCGAACCAAAGCCCAATTGACCGAAGTCGATACCGCGAGAGACATATTCCTTATCCAGAATATTCTTGCCCCACAGTTGCAGCGAAAACTCTGCGCCACCGAGGTTGATATCATCCAACCTCAACTGCGCATCGACCAAAGTGCGCGCTCCGCCCTTGGTAGACTGCTGAAATGGAGCGGTCAGCGGATTGCCGAAAAATGTGACAGATGACACATGGCTAGCACCCACACGAGCGGTCAGGCGCGTGTCACCGCCGCCAACAGGCGCGCTATAGGTAATACCCGCATTGGCTGTGGTTGATGGGGAATTGCCCGCTGTATAGATGGATCCAATATTCTTAATCACACCGTTAATATCAGCTCCCGGGAATTGTTTGATTTTTGTATCAATATACCCAAATGATCCATCTATCGAAAAGGCATCGGTGATCTGCCAGCGCGCTTCCAGTTCACCACCAAGATATTTGGTCTTGCCCGCATTTACAACCTGCGTCCCGAAGCTCCCTCCACCCTGAATCGGGATTGGAATAGTGGATTGTTGGTCTTCATAGATGTTATAGAATATCGCACCGTTCAGGGTGAGACCATCAATCAACTGGGTTTTTGCACCAAATTCATAGGATGTGATCTTTTCCTCGCCGAACGGAATCAGTGCGACATTGTTGGCGACGCTTGTCGATTGCCGTGCATTGAAACCGCCAGACCGGTAACCACGAGCCGCTCTCGCATATAGATTGACATCGTCGCTTGCGCGGTAATCGACAGTCAGATGCCCAGTAGGCTCGGAAAATTTTGCGGATTGCTGGTTTAGCGCGATTTCCGCAGGTGTCGCAAATGCCGTTGCGCCATTTTGCGTCCGGTCAATCTCTTTCTTGTCCCAAGTATAACGAAGGCCCAGAGTGACACCCAGTGCTCCATCTTCACCACCCGGACGGAAAGTTCCCTGACCGTAGATCGCATAGGATTCACCTTTCACGGTATATGCCAAAGTAGAGTTCTGAACCACAGCGCGGAATTGTGTTCCGTTTGCAGTATTTGCCGCTCTCAGACCCGGGCCAAACGGACCGAAGCTTGCATCTCTGAATACCGCTTGGTTGGTATCAAGAATAAAAGCAAAGCTTTGCGGATTGAACTCCCGGCCTTTCTCGCTAAAATAGAAACCGCCCAATATCCATTCAAAATTTGTTCCCGTGCCACCAACAATTTCGAGTTCCTGACTGAACTGGGTTTGCCCGCGATCGTTTTGAGCCTGGAACAGTGGCTGCGTTGTGGTCGGGACTGGCTGGCTCTGTAAAAACAGGGCAGTCGGGTTCGTCGGCCCGCTGAAAGGCGGAACCAGGAAACCTGTGATTGAAGCCGGCAAACCATTAAACAAGCTTGTCTGCCCAAAAACCGGACCCCGAATTGTTCCAAGGCCGTCAAGGTCATCTGTGCTTGTATTTTTCCATCCACGAAATGCCGTGGTGGAACGAACGGTGACGGTATCAAGGTCGAGTTCCAGTCGCGTCATGTTTCCGCGAATGGTATCGGTGGACAGGCCCGCACTTTCCAAACAAATTGGATCAAGTCGTGCGCGTTGCACATTAGACAGCGGCGTACCGCATTGTGGTTCCAGCGCCGTTGCATTGGCAAGATAGCCACCAACATTTGCCGGTTGTACCTGTGCAAATGTATTTCCACCTACTGTTGCATTGGGCCGGAAAGCGCCATTGCCCACTTCGGTCAACTGGTTTGCGTGAGGGACACCTTTTATTTTCGTCCAATCGGTAATATTGGTGATTTTTAGATTTTCGGTAATGTCGACTTCGAATGCCAGCCGTGCGCCGTGCGTTTCGTTTCCACCTGGATCGAGGCTTTTATCGGGCTGCAAAAGGTTGTCAACGACGCCATTCCGCTTTTTGTAAAGATAGCCCAGGGAAATACGGCCAGAGTCATAAATTGTACCGCTGTTCACGATAAAGCGGGCCTGCTTTTGATCATAATTTCCGTAGCCCAACTTCACTTTTGCACTGGCTTCTTCGCTCGGCGCCTTGGTGATGAAGTTGATCGCACCACCAGTGGTGTTCCGTCCGAAGAGCGTCCCTTGTGGACCGCGAAGCACTTCGATCCGCTCGATCTCGGCAACTTCAAACGAAGACGCCGATGCACGCGCCAAATATACACCATCAAGATATAGCCCAATCGGCGAGTCGTAACCCTGTGTCTCGTCGGCGCTGGTCGGAATGCCGCGGATCGTGATAACCGATGCAGTGGCATTGGTCGTACCTCCGTTGACGGAAACGTTCGGAGCCAAGCCGCTCAAGTCCTGTGTCTCGCTAATACCCTGCAATTCGACTTGCTCGCTGGATAGGGCAGATATTGCAATCGGTGTATCTTGCAGGCTTTGCTCGCGTTTGTTCGCCGTGACGATGATGACCCTGTTGTTCGCACCGTCAGCATCTTGAGCATAAGCAGGCGCGTATAATGCCCCCAGCGCCGCACCTGCCATAAGCGTTTTGGTAATCCGATATTTTGCCATTGATATAATCCTCCCAGATTTTCGACACTGCGTATTATTACTTACGCTCGCAAATCCTGTACCCAAAATTCGTAGCGATTGTCAATATGAATTCCGCAATTCAGTAGAGCATTTCTCAAATACCGCCTAAGTGCGTAGCATATATATCACATAAATCCGCATTATAATGAGATTGCTTGATCTTGCGAAATGATTCTGATCTACTAATGTTTACCAAGATTGACCTGGATTTGCGGCAACAGCAGGTTCGCTTTTTATACCTGCGGCTCATCGGAGAAAAAAATGGACGACACCCCCTATCTTGCTCGCGGCGTGGAACTGCTTGGAACCGATTCTTCTATTCTGGTTTCGTCGTCGAAATATCTCAATGACCCGCGGCTGCGCGAATGGGTCGCCAAAATAGCCCTCAAGAAAAACGGGGCCGACTATCCGCCTGCCGCCGAGATGCATGCGCTGATCAATATTCTCGGTGATCTGCGCGATTATGATCGGTTGGAGGCGCTGTTCACCGAAGAACGAAAGAATAATCCAGCGCTCGATAGATGGTTCGAGGAATGGTATTGCTCTGAATATACAATCGATGACTTGAAAGATTGTGCGGCGGGAACGGTCGGCGGAACCTACTACAAGGCCGCAACCGAAGGCAGCTATGAGATACAGATTGTTCCCAATTTCAAACCGCAAAACCAGTGGCAATATTACTCGCTGCGCGCCGGACAGACGCATGATTACGAGCATATCCTGACCGGCGGTGGCTTTAATTATTTGGGCGAACTCATCCCTTACTGGTTTCGTCTCGCGACTATAGACACGCATATTCAGAACAAGGAATTGGCCGGCGAGATGAACGCGATGGGGATATTGGGCACGATGCGTTACGTCGTCCGTACCGTGCTGCACTATCCCGAAACCTGGGGAACGGCCCTGAAATGTATCCAGCAAGGCATATCCATCGGCCGCAATTCCGATCCGTTCTGGATGGCGAAGATGGAAGATTTCTGGAATATGCCGCTCGAAAAGGCACGCGAACAATTGGGCGTTCGCGGTGCGGTGGATCTGGACACCCGGGTCGAGGGCGATATCTGGTCGGGAGTGAAAAGCACATGAGCGATTATGATCTGGTCATTCGTGGCGGCACGATTGCCGATGGCTCCGGCGGCCCGTTGATCACCGGCGACCTGGCTATTTCAAATGGCACGATTGCGGCTATCGGACAGGTGGCAGGAAGCGGCTCGGAAGAAATTGATGCAACGGACCGCATAGTCACGCCCGGCTTTGTAGATGTGCACACCCATTATGATGGACAGTGCATCTGGGCCGAAGAGCTCAGCCCCTCGTCCTCGCACGGTGTCACCACCGTGGTGATGGGCAATTGCGGTGTCGGTTTTGCCCCGTGCCGTGCCGGTGACCAGGATATGCTGATCAACGTGATGGAAGGGGTTGAGGATATTCCGGGCGTGGTGATGGCCGAAGGTTTGCCATGGGACTGGGAGAGTTTTCCCGAATATCTTGACCGGGTGGACGCCGGGCGGCGTGATATCGACGTCGCGGCCTATCTGCCGCATTCACCCTTGCGGGTATTCGTCATGGGCGAAAGGGGTGCGGCGCAGGAGACTGCTACCGCCGAGGACCTCAAACAAATGCGCGCTCTAGCAAAGGAAGCGGTCGAAGCCGGTGCGCTCGGCTTTGCGACATCGCGACTCTCGATTCATAAGACCGCCGATGGCGGCAGCATCCCGACATTCGAAGCCGACGTGAAGGAGCTCAGCGAAATTTGTGCCGGCATGAGCGATGCCGGATCGGGCACCTTTCAGATCGTGCTTGATGCATTTATCGGATGGGATGAAGAATATCGGGTCATTGAGGAGGTGATGTCGGCTACCGGCCGACCGGCGACCTTTACGCTGGCATCGGGCAATGAAGGCCCGCCGCGTTGGCGCAATGTCCTCGATTTGATCGAGCAGTCGAAGAGCGCCGGACATCAGGTTACCGGACAGGTGATGCCGCGGCCGATCGGATTGATCGCCGGGCTGGAGCTGACCGTACACCCCTTTGTATTGTGCCCCAGCTGGAAGAAAATTGCGGATCTGCCGATCCCCCGACAGGTCGAAGCAATGCGCGATCCGGAATTGCGCACTGCCTTGCTGAGTGAAGATTTCGAAGAAGGTCATCCGTTCAATATGCTTGCCAGAAACTGGAACTGGATGTTCCCGCTCGATGATCCCCCGGATTATGCCCCGCCAAGGGAAATGAGCATGGCCGCGCAGGCCGCTGCAAGTGGCTGTACGCCCCAAGAAATTGCCTATGACCGGATACTGGAAACTGGCGGTAAGGGACTGTTTCTGGCAGCGCTGGGCAATTATGAAAATGGCAGCCTTGCAAGCGCCCATGAAATGTTGAGCCACCCGCAATGTGTGCCAGCTTTGGGAGATGGGGGCGCGCATTACGGCGCAATTTGCGATGCGAGCTATTCGACCTACCTGCTCACCCACTATGTTCGTGATGACAATGAGCAGGCCTTTGATCTGGCTCTGGCGGTACACATGTTATCTGCCAAGGCTGCACGGGCCGTGGGTCTCAATGATCGCGGGATTTTGAAAGTTGGCGCGAAAGCCGACGTCAATGTGATCGATTTTGCCAGGCTCAAATTACACTTGCCCGAAATTGTCCGCGACCTGCCCGCGGGCGGCAGACGGTTGCATCAGCGTGCGTCGGGTTTCGACGCGACCATAGTGTCGGGCGAAGTGATCCGGCGATTTGACAAGAGCACGGGCGCAAGGCCGGGGCAGCTGGTCAGAGGTGCGCAAGCGGCCTAAAAACAACACCGACAGCATCGTGGCTTTTGAAGATATTTGACGCTGACGTTAAGGCGTCGGACAAGTGTACGCTCGTCAAGATATCGGCAGGAACTGGGGTCTCTATTTCCACGCGCTTCCAAGCTAGCTATCCGATCTTCCAGCTTTTCCAGTCGGCGGGATGCCGCTTTCAATTTTTTCGTTGCGACTTCCAATTCGTCAATCGCGTTGGAGAATTTTTTCGTTTGTTTGGACATAATTGTATTCCTTGCAAAAATGGTAGACACTACAGGGTTGGAACCTGTGACCCGCTGAGTAAAAGGCAGTACTTCACGCTCCGGTTTCTGCTGGACTTACCTGACGGTTGGAGCATTGGTGTCGCTGTGAATGGCTGCCAGCAGGAGCGGCCGCCGCCCTGATCTATGCGTCGATCGGGGCCTTGGGTGGTTGAAGCAGCACTGATGCTGCGCCCATCAGGAGAACCCAAAATGACTTATACTATCCAGACCAAGCCTGCAAACCGATGCCCCCGCTATTCAATCAGCAAGATCTAAACATGGCAAAGCTCGATGATCGGCTGGCTTCTCTTGCGACGATGTCTCCGGCGCAACTGAGTAAGGAATGGGAGGCTGCACACGGCGCCGAGCCACCCGGTGTGACCGGCGCACATCTCCGACGCCTTCTCGCCCAGCGGCTGCAGGAAAAGCGCCACGGCGGGTTGCCGTTGCGGGTGGCGCGGGAACTGGATCGGGTGGCGCAAGGCACTGGCGCTGTATCTGCGCCTGCCCAGCGACCTGCTCTGACGCCAGGCACCCGGCTTATCCGCGAGTGGAACGGCCAGACCATCGCGGTAGAAGTTACCGAGGCAGGGTTTTGTTGGCAGGACCGGCACTGGCGCTCACTCAGCCAGATCGCCAGAGCCGTAACCGGCGCGCACTGGTCGGGTCCCCGTTTCTTCGGGCTGACCTCCCGTGGCTGAGCGGACCATGCGCTGCGCGGTCTATACTCGAAAGTCGACCGAGGATGGCCTGGAGCAGGAGTTCAACAGTCTGGATGCCCAGTATGAAGCTTGCGCAGCCTATGCGCTGAGCCAACGCCATGAGGGCTGGGTGCTTAATCCCGAGCGCTATGATGACGGCGGCTTCTCAGGCGGCAATTTGGAGCGCCCCGGCCTGAAGCACCTGCTCGCTGACATCGAGACCGGGAAGATCGATATCGTCCTGCTCTACAAGATAGACCGGCTAACCCGCAGCTTGACGGACTTCTCCAAGATAGTGGAAGTGCTCGATACCGCCAACGCCAGCTTTGTAAGCATTACCCAGTCATTCAACACCACCACCAGCATGGGCAGGCTGACCCTCAACATGTTGCTCTCTCTCGCGCAGTTTGAGCGTGAAGTGACGGGAGAGCGCATCCGGGACAAGATCGCCGCATCGAAGCGCAAGGGGATGTGGATGGGCGGTCCGGTTCCGCTTGGATATGAAGTCGAGAACCGCAAGCTGGTGGGGAACAAGTCTGAAGCCAAATTGGTTCTTCACATAATGCAGCGCTATCTCGCGCTGGGCTCAGTGGTGGAACTGGCCGAGGAGCTTAATCGCGATGGCTATCGGACCAAGGTCCAGCGTAGGACCAGCGGACCGCATCGTGGCGGCTGCATCTTCCGGCGCGGAACACTCTATCACCTGCTTTCCAACCGGATCTATCGCGGGATGATCGTACACAAGGGCGAGGCGTTTGAGGGGGAGCACGAGGCCATAGTGCCGCAAGAACTGTGGGAAAAAGTTCAGCAAGTACTGGCCAAGCGGGCATCGGGCAGTGCTCGACGACTTGGAGCCGCCAACCCGAGCCTGCTGACGGGCATGGTGACCGACGGCGAGGGCAGGTCAATGACTCCAAGCCATGCAACGCGTCCGGGTAAGCGCTATCGCTATTATGTAACCCGGTCAGATGAGTTGGAAGGCTCACCTGCATGGCGGGTATCGGCATATGATCTTGAAAAACTGGTCTGTGAGCAGTTAGCGTTGCTGCTGTGCGATCAGTGCGCAATAACAACAATGCTGATCGATGGTGAGGACCCTCAATTAATCCAGAACACAATCAAGGCTGCCGAGCTTGCAGCGGTGACCCTGCGCAGCAGATCATCGCATGCCAAGCCGGAGTTGTTGCAAGGAATCGCCGCGAAGATCACGCTCAGAACTGATGCAGTCGAGCTTGTGGCATCGCCTTGTTCGCTTGGACGCATGTTGGGCATTCCCGAAAAACAGATCCAGGCCAAAGAGCCCATCCATCTCACGTGCCCAGCGACCAAAGTGAGGCGCGGGCACCAACTGCGTCTGATCATTCCAGGCTCAAATAGTTCGGCTTCAGCACCGCGCAACCGCGATGAAAAACTCGTTGCATTGATCGCAGAGGCTCATACTGCGCGCAAACTGCTGCTTGCGAACCCAGGGAGTTCTATCTCCGCCATCGCGGCGGATGCAGGAAAGTGCCGGACCCGTCTGTCTAAGCTTGTTTCAGTCGCATGCCTCGCGCCGGACATTTTTAGTGCTATCGTCGAAGGTCGCCAGCCTGCTGGACTAAATGCCAAGACATTGTTGGCGGCGAAAATCCCCCAAGATTGGACCGACCAGCGCGTCGCGCTCGGTTTCAACTAAATCTCCCCAAACCGATTGCAGTCAGCAATTTCGAACCAGAGACGGTGTGCAATTTGGGGGCAGGATTCGATCGCTCTAGCAGCGTCTCTGGCTGCAATCGGGAATTAGGAGGTGCAGAATGGGCCGGAACTGCGCCATTTTTGGTGCGCGTCTCGCCCGAAGGCGATAATTCCGTTCATTTCAGGACTGTTTGGTGCTCTCGAGAAGACTCGAAAATGACAACAAAGCCGCAACAATTGTCATTCCATGATCCAGCTTGATAATTAAATGACAAAATCCCGATTCTGGATGGATTATCGCCGAGGTTTGGGAATATCCGCTATATCGGGCAACGAGCCGGCCGAGCAAACTTCTCACTAAATAATCGTTTTATTACAATCACTTAGGACTATATGGTGCGGTCGAGAAGACTCGAACTTCCACGGGATATTAATCCCACAGCGACCTCAACGCTGCGCGTCTACCAATTCCGC